>JAWKXO010000003.1:0-300000 GCA_041396985.1 Emcibacteraceae bacterium | reverse complement strand
TATTTCACCACTCGTTGCCGTAATATCAAGATCCAGCTGGCTGGCAATTTTTTCGTTATACTGCAAGGCACCAAGGCTGAATTTAAAGTTTCCTTCCAGATTATTCATAAATGAATAGTCTGTTTTCTGATCCTGATTTTTAGCCGCCTGAGAGCTGCCTTCTTTCTTTGCGCTGTTCTCAAAGGCAGGTAAAAAACTATCAAGGTTAAAACTGTTGACGGTCAGATTGCCGTCAAAATGCGTATTTTCACCAAAAGTCGCCATTAATTTTCCGGAACCACGGCTTTCGCCCATTTCAAATTCCAGCGATGAAATATTTATGGCGTCACCGCCATAAGCAATTGCACTTTCAAGCGAAATTGGATTGTTATAGATTGGGCCATCCAGATTTGTATTTTCGGGATCAAGTAACGAGACCGCCAGGAAAATATCGCCGATATCATTTGCTTCAATATTTATTTTACCGTCCGCTTGCGGGGCATTTTCATCCGGTAAATATCCGCCTGTGAATTTAAATCGGATATCATTATTTAGAAATCCGCCATTTAAGCTGACTGGAATTTTGCTGCCTTCCCGAATTCTTCCAACCATTAATTCTGCTGAAACGGGCAGGTTTTTATAGCGTGCACTGCCAGAAATTTCAAACGGGCCATTGAGACTGTCCATTGAAACAGAGGCATTTATTGACCTGACAAGCTCCTGACGTCCATTGGAAAAATCCTGATAACTGATCTGGCCATCTTCGATTTGGAACTGCTCAAAACTGAGATCAGTTGTGCTGCCTTTGTCATCGGGGGCATCATTTTCACTTCCAAACTCCCAGTTTCCTTTCCCATTACTGTCAATTTCAATGGCAATAACCGGCTCAATCAGTATGAATTTCTTTACCTGAATTTCCCCGCGTAGTAAGGGGAAAAAAGCGACATTTACATCAACTGATTTCAGAGAAATGAAATTCGTCGCCTGCCCACCTTCAACATTTGAGACACTCACATCCCTTGCCGAAAATGATGGCGACGGCAAAATAGACAGAGACAAATCACCATTAATCATCACCTTCCGGTCACTTAGATCAGAAGCTGTTGTTTCTATTTGGGATTTATATTTATTCCAGTCGATAAAGCTCGGCACCACAAGGGCACTGCCGATCAAAATTACCAATAATATCCCGGCGCCTATGCCTACTTTTTTCATTTTCCTCCGCTTCTACCCCAAAAAAATGATTTCTTGAAACTTATCATGTCTCTGGTAATTATACATAACGTGATAATAGTGGCAATAATAGGTCAATAAAATATGAAAATAATAAATATTTAAAATATTAGGTAAAAAAATCATATGACTAACAACACCGGCAAGCCCAAACAGAGTATTTTTCTTAATCAGAATAAACTGCTGAATTATTTAGGTCGTCATAACAAAATATTTGCCGTTTTATTTGCCATTTTTGTCGGAATGATCGTTGCACTTGCAGCAATTGGTTTTCGGTATCTGATCCAATTTACCCAGTTATTTGCCCTTGGGGACTTTTCTGAAAATATTTATGATTATGTTGATACCTTAAAATGGTGGCATATTTTAATTTCCACCATTTCAGGCGGCATCATAATCAGTTTGATTTATTATATTTTCATGGATGATAAAAAAGCGGCTGCGATTGCAGATGTTATGGAGGCAAACACCTTTCATAACACCAAAATGTCATTGAAAGATGGTATTTTCAGCGCCATTACTGCCGCTATTGCTCTTGGTACAGGGGCAGGCGCTGGACGGGAAGGACCGGTTGTACATTTGGGGGCCACCTTATCTTCCTGGATGTCGGACCGCCTTAATCTTTCCCATAAAATGTGCCGGACACTATTTGGTTGCGGCATTGCTGCTGCGATTTCCGCTTCGTTTAATGCACCCATAGCTGGCGTCTTTTTTGCCCTGGAAGTAGTTCTTGGGCATTATGCCCTACATGCCTTTGCCCCGATTGTTATATCATCGGTAACTGCAGCCATTATTTCACGCATACATTTTGGTGATTTTCCGGCTTTCAACATTCCGGATTATCATATTGCCAGTTTTTTTGAATTTCCTGCTTTTATGATGCTGGGTGCCGTTAGTGCATTTGTTTCCATTATTCTGATTAAATCAATTTTTTTCACTGAGGATTTTGCCAATAAATATTCCTTACCTTACTGGATACGCCCCCCATTGGCTGGGCTTGCCGTGGGTCTGATTGCTATAATCTGTCCTTACATACTGGGGGTCGGCTATGGAACAACCGACGCCGCGCTTAAAAATATCATTCCTTTTGGCCTTCTGTGCTTACTCATTGTTGCCAAAATCGCTGTAACAACAATTTGCATTGCCTTTCGCTACGGGGCCGGAATATTCAGCCCGACCCTGCTTCTTGGCGCACTGATTGGCAGCGCTTTTGGGTTTATCGCATCACAGACATCACCGGAACTTTCCAGTCACAACGGGCTTTACGCTATTGTCGGTATGGGGGCCGTTTCTTCTGCCGTACTTGGCGCCCCCATTTCCACCATTCTGATTATTTTTGAACTGACAGGTGACTACCAAATCACAATGGCATTAATGGTTGCTGTTGTTGTTGCCAATCTCATCACAACCCATTACCTGAACAGCTCATCATTTTTTCACCTTCAGCTTAAAAGAGCCGGCAAAGATATGGAAGGAAGCCGGGCAGCACTTTTAAGCCGGCAAATAATGGTTGAGAAAATCATGAAGCAGGATTTTTCAGTTGTCAGTGAAGATATGGACATAGAAAAAATAAAAGAACTGATCATTAACTTAAAATATAATAATCTTTTTGTTATAAATGAAGACAAACAGATTATTGGGATAATTACCCTTAATGAAATCCGTGACAGCTATCATCTGGATACAGATGCTAAAGACTTAACTGCGAAACAGATTTGTCGCAAACAGCCCTTTTATTTATCTCCTAATGATACTCTGGAACATGCTGTTGAGCTTTTTAAGCAGACCGGAGAAGAAAGAATTGCTGTCCTTTCAAATGATGAGAAAGGCGAAATTATTGGTGTCTTGTCACAACAAAATTTACTACGCGCCTATAACGAAATACTGATTGAGGCCGAACAGGACTGATAAAATAATTTCATTTTATTTTCCTCTGTTTTTTAAATCACAATAGGGTATATATGATCCATGTCTGACCCTTTTGATCTTGATAATCTGTCTGAAACGAAGCCTTCCGAACAGGAGGCAGGAAAAAATATTCCGCCTTTTTACCTGGAAGGGCTTAACCCGCCGCAACTGGAAGCCATTAAACATATTGATGGTCCAATTCTGGTGCTTGCCGGGGCCGGTACAGGAAAAACGAGGGTTCTGACAACCCGTCTGGCACATATCTTGGCCACCGGCAGAGCATTTCCCAATCAGATCCTTGCCGTCACATTCACCAACAAAGCCGCACATGAAATGAAAGAACGCGTCGGTGCCATTATCGGCTCAGCGGTAGAGAATATGTTCTGGCTTGGCACATTTCATTCGATCTGCGTCAAAATTTTAAGGCGTCATGCCGACCTTGTCGGACTAGGAACCAATTTTACAATACTTGACCAGGATGATCAGCTCAGGCTTATAAAACAGCTGGTGAGAGCGGCTGACATTGATGAAAAACGATTCCCACCACGTATGCTCGCCGGCCTGATTGACAGCTGGAAGAATAAAGGGCTTCTTCCCGGGCAGGTTCCAAAAAGTGAAGCTCACTTTTATGCCGATGGCAAAGGCCTTGAGCTTTATGAAAATTATCAAAACCGTCTGAAAGCATTAAATGCAGCTGATTTTGGCGATCTTATCCTGCTTTGCGTAAATTTATTTCAGAAAAATCCTCATATCCTAAACGAATATCAAAGAAGGTTCAGATATATTCTTATTGATGAATATCAGGACACCAATGTCGCCCAGTATCTGTGGTTAAGGCTGCTAGCGATGGGACATAAAAATATCTGCTGCGTGGGTGACGATGATCAGTCAATATACGGATGGCGCGGTGCGGAGGTTGGCAATATCCTCAAATTTGAAAAGGATTTTGAAGGGGCAAAAATTATCCGTCTTGAACAAAATTATCGCTCCACCACCCACATTCTGGGGGCGGCAAGCGGACTGATCAATAGTAACCGTGATCGACTTGGCAAAACATTATGGACAGCTGAAGAAGGCGGCGAGAAAGTAAGTGTCAATGCCGTTTGGGATGGCCGTGCAGAAGCCAGAGCAATCGGTGAAATTGTTGAGGATCTTCAACGTAAAAAGCAGCCTTTAAATGAAATGGCCATACTGGTACGTGCCGGGTTTCAAACCCGTGAATTTGAAGAAAATTTCATCACGCTCGGAATTCCCTATCGGATTATAGGGGGGGTACGCTTTTATGAAAGAGCCGAAATCAGAGATGCGATGGCATACCTGCGCGTATTGCAAAACCCTGACGATGATCTGGCTTTTGAGCGGATCATCAACGTACCCAAAAGAGGAATTGGCGATACAACCATTGCCAAATTACACCGCATAGCCCGTGCTGCCGGAACTTCACTGGTTAAAGCATCGCTTGATATCATTGAAACGGATGAAGTCAGCAAAAAGGCCAGAACTGCACTTACCCAGCTTCTGCAGAATTTTGATCGTTGGAGAAATATTGCAAAGGATGTAAACCATCTTGATATTACCGATACAATACTGGAAGAAAGCGGTTATTATGACAAATGGCGTAATGACAAGTCCCCTGACGCGCCGGGTAAGCTTGAGAATCTTGCAGAACTGATCCGTGGTATGGAGGCCTTCGAAAATCTCGAAGAATTTCTGGAACATATTTCACTGGTTATGGAAAATACCGCTGAAAGCCAGTATGACAGTATCAGCATAATGACATTACATGGCTCAAAAGGACTCGAGTTTGACACCGTATTTCTTCCCGGCTGGGAAGAGGAACTTTTCCCCAGTCGCCGTTCTATCGAAGAACAGGGAGAAAGAGGACTGGAGGAAGAGCGCCGACTTGCCTATGTCGGCATAACACGAGCCAAAAAGAGAGCCTATATTTTTTATGCTGCCACCCGCTATATGTTTGGAAATTATATGACGCCAATCCCGTCACGCTTTATAGAAGAGCTTCCAAAAGAGCATATCGAAAAGCTTGGACAGCAGGGGCTTTCAAATTCAGATCACAAAGATTTCAATTCTTCAGGAAATTTGGGATTTAATTTTGGTGAAGGCCGGGAATTTTACCAGCTTGACCGAAGCCGGGCAAAAAAACGTTTTCCTAACGCGGTAAGCCCACCCAGAAAATCCCCTGCTTCTGAATTTGCCATCGGCGAACGGGTTTTCCATGATAAATTCGGTTATGGACAGGTAACCGAAATAGAAGGCAATAAACTGACGATTGATTTTGAAATGGGGTCTAAACGAAAAGTTATGGATAGTTTTATTAAGTCTGCCTGAAACAAGCCCGGCATTTAACGGATTCTGATTTTACTGTCCCGTTCAGTGCGGTCTTCGATTTTTTTTGGTTTGCCAAATACATCCACCCTGCCGGATCCTTCACCTTTAAAGATAAAGAGATCAGTAGCATATACCCTGCTGTTGCCCGATCCCGTTATATCCATATTAATTTCTTTACAGACAAAATCCTTTGCATCAATATCACCGGAGCCTTCAACATCAATTTTCATGCTCTCGCAAGAGCCCCCGTCAAAGTCAACATTACCGGAGCCATCAACTTCAATATATACCGACTTACTTTTAAACTGATCAAGCTCAATATCACCTGAACCATTTACCTCTATTTCAAGATTTTCACTTTTGCCAGTTGCGTAAATATTGCCGGAACCATTTATATTGAGTGAAATTTCCTTATTATCCAGTCCTACAATCTCTGCATCACCTGAGCTATTGATTTCCATTTCCTCAAGGTCAGGCATTGTGATTTCGATTTTTATGTAACCACCGCTATCCCTGCCAAAAAAACCAAAGCGTGAACGGCCCGATATTTCCAGCTTGTCACCTGACCGATCAAATTCCATACGGTCAATCCGGCGCTGATCACCGGTCATTTTTACCGAAAATTCATTTCCAATTTTAATTTTGAGATCTGCTGAAGTATTTAACTCAATTCTTGAAAAGCCTGAGAAGTCAGCCATTTCAGTCACGTCCCTTGCATTCGCGGCAAAGGGCAACGCAAATGCAAGTACGGATAATACTGAAAGTGAACTAAATTTGAATATTTTATTCATTTACGACTTCTCTTTGGTCAACGGCTAATGAACAACGACTTTACTTCTTCTTTTAGCCTCATTATCAACAACTGTTTTTGGTTTCCCGTATACATCTACTTCACCGGAACCGTGGCTGTCAAAAGTAATTGAGTTACTGGCATAAACTGTACTGTCGCCGGATCCGGACACATCGACATCAACGTCTTTACATTTCAGATCCCTGGCATTTACATCGCCGGAACCATGAATATCAATTTCCATGCTGGTGCAACTGCCACCGTTGAATGATACATCCCCGGAACCATTAATCGAAATTTCCACGGCATTACCATCAACCTGATCCATATTAATATCTCCGGACCCATTGATACCCAGATCCAGTGCTTTGGTTTTACCAGATACCGTCATATCACCTGAACCATTGATTTTCAGCTCAAGCTCATCATTATCAACACCCGTTATCTCGGCGTCACCGGACCCATTGATTTTCATTGATTTGATATCAGGCATCACAATATTAACGACCATTTCCTGATCATTACCAAAATTAAAATGCTCTCTTTTATTTTTAATTTTTAGAGTATCTCCATTCACTTCCAGAACCGTGTTTTCAATACGATCTTCATCGCCGACCATTTCAATGGAAAATCCTTTTCCGATTTTAATATTCACATCTGACGAAGTATTAAGCTGGACTTTGGTAAATCCTTTTAAATCAGATGCCTTCGTAATATTGGCGGCCAGACTTTCTGTGCTTGATGAAGCATAAAACGCAGCCGATAATGCCGCCAATGACACACCCGCTATTTTAACCAGTTTATTCATTTTATTTTCCTCACATAATCCTTAAATATCTTCCCGTTTTAATGAATGGAAATATTGCTAAACCATCCATCACTTTTTGTGACGTCTTTAGGTTTTCCATAAACGTCAATGTTACCCATGCCTTTAATATCGGCACTTACTCTTTCGCTGGCATATACTGAAATATTACCTGCACCTTTAAGATCCACATCCGCTTCCTCACATCTGAGGTCTTCGGCATCAACATTACCCGCGCCCTTAAGATCAACAATGAGCCATTTGCATTTACCTTCGATATTAATATTTCCGGCGCCTTTTAAATCAAACTCGACCTCATCGCTATCAACCCCTTTAATATGGGCATCCACAGCACCGCGAAGATCAAATCCGGTAAATTCAGGCATGCTGATGATCACTTTTGTTGAATCATTGTTTCCCTTGTCCCAGATATGCTTATCATCATCGCGATAAAGGACGAGCTTTTTGCCTCTGACTTTTAGAAGAAGTGTATTAACCAGTTCTTCTTCCCCTTCAACTTCTACAGAAAATTTCTGACCGACGGTAACGTCCAACTGAACCCCAATATTATCAATGCGAATTTGGCTGAAATCTTTCAGATCATGCTTAACTTTAATTTCATCAGCCTGAGCCAACTGAAAAAAAATGATTGATCCAACCATAATGCTGATCAGAAAAGTCGGAAATTTTGAAATAAAGTTTGTCATATTGCTCGTCTCCTATAGATTAGAATTTTATTAGAAAAGCGTTTTACGAACAATGCTGCCATCGGCCTCTCGTCTCAAATTACATGTGTTTCATCGCATTTTTAGCCTTTAGACACAGGAAAATTGGGAAAGGACGAAAATAAATCGAATATGAACAGGTATAATGAATGACTGATAATCTATTAACTGAAGCGGGCAATAGTTGGAAAATAAAATTCACTGCTCCAAAAGAATTATTACCGTCTTTTGAAGAAATAATTTTTGCCGCAAGCTACGATAATTTTCCCTCCATATCCAGCTTTGAAATTGAAGAAGATATAAAAAACGGAATTCTGGAAGCCTATTATCAGGAAAAGCCTGATCTGGAGATTATAAATAAAGCTATAATGGATATGTCCAGAATTCTTAAAATCACTTCTCCTGAAGTATTTCTGGAAGAAATAGAAAATAAAAACTGGGTTGCTGAATCCCAGAAATTGTTAAAACCAATTAATGCCGGGCGATTTTTTCTTTATGGAAGTCACGATAAAGACAACATTCCGAACAATAAAATTGCCATTTGTATTGACGCCGGACAAGCCTTTGGAACCGGAAGCCACGGCACAACAGCGGGCTGCCTGATGGCGATCAGCGATCTTAATGGAATAATAGACCCTGCAAAAATGCTGGACCTGGGATGTGGCAGCGGCGTACTCGCCATCGCCATGGCCAAACAATGGAATGGCCTTATACTGGCAAGTGATATTGATCCGATTGCTACTGACACAGCGAAAGAAAATTTCCTGATTAATAATGTCCCGCAAATTAAGGGTCTCACATGCGATGGATTAAAAGATACAATTCTTGAGAAAAATGGCCCTTATGATCTGATTGTCGCAAACATTCTGGCTGGACCATTAATTGAAATGGCCTCTGATATCATTTCAAATCTTGGAGAAAATTCTTATCTGCTTCTTTCCGGGCTTTTAATAGAACAGCAAGAGGCAGTGCTTAACGCTTATGAAAGCAGAAATATGAAACTTCTGAAAACGTATCCAATTAAAGAATGGCAGACATTGCTTCTACAAAAATCATAAGACCGCTTTGCGGTAGCGCCAGGGCTACCGTCAAACTGTCCTTAAGATGCAGCTCTGACAATCAAATCATTATCATTGCTGGCGACCAGAGCATTTGCAGAATTTGCAGTCACATAACCTTTGTCATTTAAAAGGTCCATAAAGTCATACTCGTAAGCACTCGCTTTTACAAAGTCAGTTATCGGCGCTAGAATATTCTCGATATTATCGAAAATTGACGGTTCATTACGACCTGTTTCGGGGACATAATCATAATCCTTTAACAGGTCCATGAAGCTATAAGTGTCTAGGAATTTAGTCATTGATCTATCCTTAAATATGCTGAATTAATTTTTGGAAATGCTTATCACTTCCATACATCAACTATAATTGTAGACCTGTAACCTGATCAATAGAGGCAGGAACACCCTATCTCAAAATAAATACGGCTTATCGCATTTTGAGGTTTTTATAAGAAAAAATTCATTAAAATTGGGGAAGGAAAGCTTTTGTGGCAGTAAAAATAACTGCCACAAAAGTTCAAAATTAGGACGCAATTTTTTCGATTTTGCTGTTATCGTTTACGTAAGATTTAGTCCAGTTGTCATTCACAGGAACATAACCTTTGTCACCGAGAAGACTCATAAAGTCATAGTCTTCAGTTTTGTTTTTAATCAGGTCAGTAAAATACTCAACAAGTGCTGCGACATTTTCTGGAAATTCGATTACGCTTTTTTCTGCTTCAGGAACATAATTATAATCCTTCAACAGGTCCATGAAGCTGTATGTTTTTAATACGTTTATCATTGATCTATCCTTAAATCTGCTGAATTTAATTCATTAAGGGTGCTCATCACCCTCTTGTCAGAGTGGATATATATATTCGCATATCGAATGAGTAGAAGGATAAAACGACAGCCAGCCATGCAATTTATGCATATCTAAATCATACTTAGCCATTCATCCTCTGAAAGGACAGTTATACCTAGTTCTGTTGCTTTTTTCAGCTTTGACCCGGCACCGGGGCCTGCGACAACAATATCTGTTTTGGCGGATACTGAGCCAGAGACTTTTGCCCCCAGATTTTCTGCTGAAGCCTTTGCTTCCTGTCGGCTTAATTTTTCCAGTTTTCCTGTAAAAACGATAATTTTACCGGCAACATTGACGTTTCCTGTTTCCGGCGGTTGAAAGTCTTCAACCGTAACCAGTTCTAGCAATTCTTTGACAACTTCCATATTTTTCGGCTCAGCAAAAAAATCAATAATAGCGTCAGCAACTTTTTCACCTATGCCATCAATGGCCAAAAGTGAAGCATATGAATCACTGGTTTTATCCTGGGCTTCAATCATATTTCTGATGAAATTGTCAATTGTCAGATAATTCAGACACATAAGTCGTGCATTCTGCTGACCAAGATGTCTTATGCCCAACGAAAATAAAAACCTGTCCATTGATATTGTCCGCCGGGCATTAATAGCCGCCCACAGATTTGAAACTGAGAGCTCACCCCAACCGTCGCGATTCTTTAAAGACGTTAGCGGTTCTGCTTCATCACGTTGCTGCAATCTGAAAATATCAGCCGGGCTTTCAATCATGCCTTCTTTAAAGAAAAACTCGATTTGCTTATTACCCAACCCGTCTATATCAAAGGCATTTCTGGAAACAAAATGCCGAAGCCTTTCAATACGCTGTGCGGGACAAATAAGACCACCGGAACAGCGCCAGACCACATCATCACCTTCACGAACAAGATGACTGCCGCAGGACGGACATTGATCTGGAAAGACAATGTCAGGATTTTTCTCACTCGTTTCAGCCACGCCAATAATTTGTGGAATAACATCCCCCGCTCTTTGCACAATAACACGATCACCCAAATGAATATTAAGCCTCTTGATCTCATCAGCATTATGCAATGTGGCATTTGAAACCACTACACCACCCACTGTAATAGGCTCAAGTCGCGCAACTGGCGTAATCGCACCTGTTCTGCCAACCTGGAAATCAACATCGCGTAAGATTGTCTGCGCTTTTTCGGCAGGGAATTTATGCGCGATCGCCCAACGTGGCGCACGCGCCACCATCCCAAGCCGATCCTGATAATCAAGACGGTTGACCTTATAAACCACTCCATCAATATCATAGGAAAGTGAACTTCTTATTTCCCCTATATACTGATAATGCTTGATAAGTTCCTCAATATTGGAACTGACAAAAATCATTTCGTTGGTCGTAAAACCCCACTGCCTGAAATGGTCCATGACTTCTGATTGTGTCCGGCCAAGCCTACCACTGGTTTCTCCCCAGCTATAAGCAAAGAATTTTAAAGCGCGTGATCTGGTGATACTGCTATCCAGTTGACGAAGCGAGCCGGCGGCAGCATTTCTTGGGTTGGCAAAATGCTGCTTTCCAGCGGCAATCTGTCTTTCGTTAAGGGCCAAAAAGTCTTCTTTGGCCATATAAACTTCTCCGCGTACTTCCAGAATGTCCGGCCAGGCGGTTCCCTGGAGCTTAAGTGGGATCTGATCAATCGTCTTAAGATTTTCCGTTATATCTTCACCTGTTTTACCGTCACCACGAGTCAGACCCTGAACAAAAACACCCTTCTCATATCTGAGTGATGCCGACAAACCATCAATTTTTGGTTCAGCAAGGAATTCAACGTCTTCGCTTTCCGGAATGTTTAGAAACCGTTTTACACGAGAGGTAAAATCAAACACATCTTCACTGCTAAAGGCATTGTCGAGAGACAGCATCGGCTTACGATGGTCTACTTTTTTAAATCCGCTTGTCGGCAGCACCCCAACCGAATTATTAGGGCTGTCATCACGGATCAGGTCCGGAAATTTCATTTCAATTTCATTATTACGAATTCTCAGAAAATCATATTCCGCATCGGATATTTCGGGATTATCCTTATCATGATAAAGTTTATCATGGCGTTTGATCAATGCAGCCAGTCGCTCGAGTTCACTTGCTGCCTGAACCGGATCCAGTTCCTCCACTGCTATTTTGCTTATATCGTTCATCTATAACGTCTCATCAGCACTGTCACCAATTTAACAGATTATCTGCCGCGGCCCTAGATTCATTTGTAACATGCGCTCCCGAGAGCATTCGGGCAATTTCCTCGCGCCTGTGATCTTTTTCTATCAGGGTTACAGTGGTGGCTACATTCTCGCCATCTTCCGATATCCCCTTATTAATAAGCCAGTGGCTGTTCCCTCGTGATGCAACCTGTGGTGAGTGAGTAATCACCATAATTTGTGCCTTCGTCGCCAAGTCCGCCAGTCTTTCCCCCACGGCATTGGCCACGGCACCACCAACCCCCTGATCAATTTCATCAAAAATCAATGTTGCGACACTTGTTTTACGGGCAAGAACCACTTTCAGGGCCAGTATAAATCTGGAAAGTTCCCCACCAGAGGCAATTTTGATCAAACCGCCAAAAGGAGCACCAGGATTTGTAGAAACTCTGAAATCTACACGTTCCCCACCATCAGCGTTCCAGCTTTCCCGCTCAAGCGGTTCAAGAAAGGTTTTAAATTTTGCCTTGTCCATTTTCAGTGCTGGCAATTCCCTGTTAACCTGATCATCTAGTATAGCCCCAGTCTTCTGTCTTGCTGCTGAGAGCTTTATAACATTTTCTTCAAATTTTGCTTTTGCCTCTGTGACTTCGCTTTTTAATCTTTGAACTTCACGATCACTGTATTCGAGACTTTCAAGTTTTTCTTCAAAATCCTTTTTTAACTGGACCAGACTGTCAGGCTGGCAATGATGTTTGCGTGCGATACCTCTTAGCGCAAATAGACGTTCTTCCACATTTTCAAGATCATATGGATTAAATTCCAGCTCCCGCATAATTCTTTCAAGTTCGGAAATGGCCTCTGTTGTTTCATTGGCCGCACGATCCAGACTTGCAGAAACTGGGTCAAGTAATCCCGGCGCCTGGGCAGACATTCGCTCTATTTTCCTGATCGTCGCCCGTAATACGGTATCAACACCTTTATCACTAAGGAGTTTTTCCAGAAGTTCCCCTAACCCTTCAGATAATGTTTCCCCCTGCATCATTTTTGTTCTCTCAGTGGACAGCTTTTCCTCTTCACCCGCAACCGGATTTAACTGCTCAAGCTCTTCAAGGTTATGACGAATATAGTCTTCGTCTTTTTGCGCGTTTTCAAGTTTTTCTACTTCTGTCGCCAGCAATTCCTGCAAATTCGTCAAAGTGCGGTAATTTTTTCGAACATCAAGCAGCAGTGAACCATAATTTCCAAAATCATCCAGAAGCTCACGATGACCTGATGGATTGAGCAAGCCACGTTCATCATGCTGTCCATGAATTTCAATAAGACTTTCGCCTACTTCCCGAAGCAGGCCCACACTCACAGACTGATCGTTAATAAAGGCCCGGCTACGTCCATCATTCATTATTATGCGACGCAATATAATTTGTCCGGGCTCATAATCCAGCCCCTGTTCTTTCAGAATTGTCCACACCTTATGATCATCTGCGACATTCAGATCAATGCTTACGCTCCCCTGATCCTTAGCATTTCTGATCAGTTCTCGCCCACCACGTGCACCAATTGCCAGCCCGATGCCGGAAAGAAGAATTGATTTACCAGCCCCGGTCTCGCCGCTTAAAACACATAGACCGTCTTCAAAATTCATTTGAAGGCGGTCTATTAGAACGATATCTTTGATCGTAAGCGAAACAATCATGAGATACTGATTATCCTTTAATTCCCGTATTTACGTATGAGCTCGGTACTAAATTTGTTCCAGTCCGAATTTGGAAAATTCAATGCCAGAACTTCTGAGGACTTTTTTGCCTCCTGAACTATTCCAAGGGCAAGATAACATTCAGTCAAACGATGAAGTGCCTCCGGCGTATGACTTGTCGTCTGAAATTTGGTAACAACATTGTTAAATCTTCCGATTGCTGCAAAGATCTCTCCTGTAGACTGGTAATATCGGCCAATCTCCATTTCCTTGCCTGCCAAATGGTCAAGCGTCAGCTCAATCTTAACCCGGGCATCGGCAGCATATGCTGAATTTGGATGTAATCTTACGACCTCCCTGAAGGAATCCAAAGCCTGCTCGGTATTTTTCTGATCCCTGCGCACATCTGCAATCTGCTCATAATAGCTTAGAGCGACAAGATAACGGGCATAAGGAGCATCCTTATTACCAGGATGTAGGGTTAAAAATCTTTGGGCAGCCAAAATAGCATTCTCATAATCATTAGCCATATAATATGAGAAAGCAGACATAAGTTGAGCACGTCTGGCCCAGATTGAATATGGATGCTGCCTTTCCACTTCATCAAAGGCAACTGCCGCGACTTTAAAATTGCCATAATCAATATATTTCTGCGCTTCAATATAAAGCTGGTCAACTGGCAGATCCCTATATTTTAATTTTTGTGTACCCCCACATGCGGTCAACAATAGCGTCAAGGCTAGAAGAAAAAACCCGGTTAAAAATTTACGGGAAAGTAAGTAATCTGAACTGACTGACTTCATTCTTATTCCAATTTTCTAATCGTAAAATTGATCATTAGACCAACTATATACCATGCTTCAATTAAAAATCACCATGGCAATTATAAAAAAGACACATTAAATACACTATTTATGGCAAAAACCGGACTTATGGGCTATGTAAAAGGATTTATTTCATAGATTGCAAACAAATAATAAATGTTATATAGTAACAAAATGTAAGATTCTAGTAAGTTGAAAAAATGAAAACCAAAATTATAATAAAGCTTTTTGCAATGATCATTGGGCTGCTTCTCTTTAGCAATTCCACCGTATTGGCAAAAGAGCTAAAAGTCGTAGCCAGTATAAAACCAATTCATTCGTTGGTTTCTAGGGTTATGGGTGATACAGGTACACCAGAACTGTTAATGAAGGGTGGTGTCACACCACATATTTTCCGCATGAAGCCTTCCGATTTCAGGAAAGTGGCAAATGCGGATGTCCTGTTTTATATTTCTCCCAAATTTGAAACATTCCTCAAATCTGTGTCGGAGACAGATAATCCAACACTGAACGCTGTCGCATTTGCTGAGCAGGAAGGTATAAAGTTATATCCTTACAGAACCAGTAAGATCTGGTTCTCCGAAGGCGAAGACGAAGAACATATGCAAAGCGATATGGATCTTCATATCTGGCTCGACCCTTCCAATACCAGACGCATTGTGACGATAATTGAAGAAACTCTTTCCAAACTTGACCCGGAAAACAGCATCACTTATGTCAAAAATTCAAAGCAGCTTATTAAAGAATTATATGCTCAGGAAGAATTAATTCGTGAACTTCTAAGGCCTTTGCGAGACAGTGCCATGATCGTTTATCATGATGCGTTTCAATATTATGAAAAAGCATACTCATTAAGCAGTGTTGGGGCAATCCAGCTTAAATCGGATGAGACGCCCAGCATAAAGCATCTTGCTGCTTTAAAAAAATTAGCTGAAGAGAAAAATGTGACCTGTGTCCTTGCCATTCCTGGAACCCATCCGCGAATTGCCATGGCTGTTATGGGTGAGACCAAAGCAGGCTACGGTGTCGTTGACCATCTCGGGCAATATCTTGAACCCGGACCGAACAGTTACTTTCAGCTGATGTTTGAAATCACTCAAAGCATTCTTGATTGCCAGGCAAAAGATGAAGCCGCTATGTTCGGTGCAAATTAAGCGGCAACGCAGTAGAATATTTTACCTGTCTAAGCGTGAAATAGGTTGTTGATTCTGAAATCATTGGATGGTTGAGAAGATGGCCTGCCAAAAACTTTTCAAATCTTTCCACATCCGGCACGACCACAGTTAGTGAGTAGTCGTGCCGGCCAAGAATTGCATAGCATTCCATCACTTCCGGCCTGTTCGCAATAAAATCTTCAAATTCAATTCTTGTGTCTTCACCATGTAAATTTAGGCGAACATGGATAATTGCACATACATTCAAATTGGTTTTTCTCTGATCAAGCAGGGCCACCTTCGCTTTGATCACTCCTACATCTTCAAGGTTTTTTATTCTTCTCCAAACAGACGTCGCCGAAAGACCTGTTATTTCCGCAATATCCTGATTGGTTAAATTAACATCCTTTTGAATTAAATTAAGAATTTTGATGTCTGCATCATCTAATGTAATATTCATCCATTTTTTTCCCGATTATGAATTAATATTTCAATTATGCCTAAATATGCCTAAAAATTGAAACCCTTTTTCACTAAAAATAATATATAAGTTCATTTATTGAAACTTTTAAAATATACAGGAGTGATGATGGCTGATTTATTTGAAAACCCGATGGGCGTTGATGGCTTTGAATTTGTCGAGTACGCATCCCCGGAACCTGAGAAACTGAGAGCATTGTTCAAACAACTGGGGTTCAAAAAAATAGCCCGTCACCGCTCAAAAAATGTAACCCTTCATAAAGCTGGCGGCGTCAATTTTCTGATCAATGCAGAGCCAAACAGTTTTGCCCAACGCTATGCATTTGCCCATGGACCAAGTATTTGTGCAATGGCTTTTCGTGTTAAAAATTCAAAACTCGCCTATGATCACGCAATTGCACAGGGCGCCAACCCGATTGCACAGGAAATCGCCCCAATGGAACTTTATATACCGGCTATTGAAGGCATAGGGGGCAGCAGACTTTATCTGGTCGACCGCTACGGCGATAAAACAATTTATGATGTGGATTTTATTCCATGTGAAGATGAAGATGTTACTGAAATTGCCGATACCGGGTTTGAATATATAGATCATCTGACCCATAATGTTTATACTGGCCGGATGGCCTACTGGGCAGACTTTTATGAGCGTATTTTTAATTTTAAAGAGCTCAAATATTTTGACATTGATGGACAGAAAACCGGATTGACCAGCAAAGCTATGACCAGCCCTTGTGGAAAAATTCATATTCCTCTTAATGAGTCAAAAGATAATAAATCACAAATTGCCGAGTATCTTAATGAATATCGTGGAGAAGGCATTCAGCACATCGCGCTTTATACCAACAATATTTATAAAACAGTTGACGTCCTTAAAGCTCGAAATGTTCCACTGCAGGATACAATTGATACCTATTACGATCTGATTGATGACCGAATTGACGAGCATGAGGAAAATATTGAAGAACTCCGCAAGCGCCGTATTCTGATAGACGGTAATAAAAAAGACGGCATTTTACTTCAGATATTCACTGATACAGTTATTGGGCCGATATTCTTTGAAATTATTCAAAGAAAAGGAAATATCGGGTTTGGTGAGGGAAATTTCAAAGCACTCTTTGAATCAATTGAACTCGATCAGATCCGCCGGGGCGTTATATAAAAATAAAAAGATCTTCGGAAACAAATAAGGCGGCAAAAATGCCGCCTTTCTTATTATTAAATTATAGTCAGTTAGTTTGCCTGGCGTCTCAGAAAAGCTGGAATTTCAAGATGGTCATCATCATCTCTTTTAGCGACCAGCTCTTCTTTTATTACCGGCTTCACATCAACCTTAATTTCTTTTGCTTCTCCAGAAACAGAGGCTTCAACATCTGTTTCTTGACCTTTTAAGCTCTCTGACTCCAGCATGTCACCTTGTCTTAATACCGGCTCTCTGTGAATTATAGGCTCTTTTTTGGTGCCTAGAAGATTTTGAAACAGACCGAGTTTTTGTTTTGGCTTTTCTCTTGGCTCACTATTGGCAAGAGCCGCTTCTGCATATGGATCAGAATATGCATTGTCATCAGCCTGACTGGCTGAAATAACAGGCTCAGGCATAATTGGCTCCGGTGCGATAAAAGCCGCATCACGGTCTTCCGCCAGATCAACCTGTTCAGAAGTTTCAATTGTATCCTCTTCAGTGGTCACTTCATCAACCAGATCCAGCGGCTCTTCAACAGCCCCTGAGATGGTTTCAACTTCTTCCTGCTCAACAGTATCCGTCACTTCCTCTTCAATAACAGCTGCTTCCACCTTCGGTGTGCTATACTGACGGGTCGGGATGTCTTCAACAGGTCTTGTTGCGCTCGCGTCAATTCCGGTTGCAACGACGGAAACACGCATTTTGCCATCGAGACTTGAATCGAGGGCTGACCCGACAAGAATATTGGCATCAGGATCAACTTCACTACGGATTCTGTTTGCTGCCTCATCCACCTCAAACAATGTAAGGTCCATACCACCGGTAATATTAATAAGCACGCCTTGGGCACCCTTCATTGACACCTCATCTAGAAGCGGATTTGAAATGGCGGCTTCAGCAGCTTCAAGTGCTCTGTTGTCACCTTCAGCTTCGCCGGTTCCCATCATGGCTTTGCCCATTTCGCTCATTACTGTGCGAACATCCGCAAAATCCAGATTGACCAGACCAGGAAGCATCATAAGGTCAGTTACACCACGAACACCAGAATGGAGAACTTCATCGGCCATGGCAAAGGCATCTGCAAATGTCGTGCGCTCATTGGCAATTCTGAAAAGATTTTGGTTTGGGATAATAATAAGTGTATCAACATATTTTGAAAGCTCTGCAATTCCTTCTTCTGCAAGCTTCATTCGGCGACCACCTTCAAACTGAAACGGCTTTGTTACAACACCGACAGTCAGAATGCCTTTTTCACGAGACATTTTTGCAATCATTGGTGCTGCACCGGTTCCGGTACCACCGCCCATTCCAGCCGTGATAAACACCATATGGGAACCTTCTAGACTTTCCATAATGGTGTCCATAGTTTCCTCAGCGGCCGCTTTTCCAACTTCCGGTCTGGCACCTGCACCAAGACCCTGTGTCAATTCGGCCCCAAGCTGAATTTTTTGTTCTGCCAATGAAAGACTGAGTGCCTGCGCATCCGTATTTGCACAAACAAAATCGACGCCTTTAAGTGCTGATCGCACCATATTGTTGACGGCGTTTCCACCTGCACCACCAACACCAAACACCGTAATTTTTGGTGTTAGTTCAGTAAGTTCCGGTGATGTAAATTCAATAGTCATTTTGACCTCCCAAAAAATCTTTCGTTAAATCAGGATTCATTCTTCTTTAACAAACAGTTAACGGTACTTTATATCAAGTGATTCGCCCTGTCTAAAAAAAAATGAATCCGAGTCGCTTTTTTTCAATTTCGAGTCGTTTTAGGCCAAATTCGGCAGAATTTATCCTGATTTTTCTCCTAAAACGATTACCAGTTACTAAAAATTCTCCTTAAACCAGGAACTAATGCCCTGCAAAAATCCGATTTGAGGGCGTTTCTGTTTCATAAAATGAAGCTCCTCCGGTTTCATTGAAGCATATAATAACAACCCTGCTGCTGTTGAAAATCCGGCCCCTGCCGTCGTATCGGCAAGTCCGTCAACATTCAGCGGCCGGCCAAGCCGGACGTTACATTTAAATACTTTCTTTGCCAGCTCCTCTATCCCGCCTAACTGACTGGCACCCCCTGTGATTACCAGGCGCCGTCCAACAGTATTTTCAAGCCCCGCTGCACTGATTTTATCTCTGACGATTTCAAAAATTTCTTCCACCCGCGGCTCTATAATTGACGTAAGCATCCGCCTTGGTATGGTCGTCACACTTTCCTGCCCGTTATCACCAATTTGTGTGACATCAATATGGGTACGGACATTCGATACTCCGGATAAGCAGTTCCCAAATAGAGTTTTTAGCCTTTCTGCAGCAGCAAGCGGTGTCGATAATCCCTGCGCTATATCGCGCGTAACATGATGTCCGCCGAATGGCACCATATCTCCGAATATAAATTCATTGTCCTTAAACGCGGCAATACTGGTTACACCGCCGCCCATATCGATACATATACTGCCCATTTCCAGCTCATCCGCAACCAGAGTCGAAAGTCCGGATGCATATGGAGAGAACACAACACCAACCATATTCAAATGACAACGATTAATGCAGGATTGCAGGTTTCTAAGCGGGCTGATCGCTGCTGACGTTACATGCATTTCCACACCAAGTTTTTCGCCAAACATCCCCTTAGGATCCCGAACCCCGCCCACGCCGTCAATACTGAAACTCGTTGGTCGTGAGTGAATTACAAACCTTTCATGATCATTTAAATAATGACGGCCAAGATCAAGCACCCTTTCAATATCAACATTACTAATCTCATGCCCGGCAACCTCAACCTCGACGGAAAGCTGGGTAGACTTCGGGTCACCTGCTGATAAATTTACTGTAACATTATCAATTGGATCGCCACCTGCCATTTTTTCAGCAGCATCTACGGCCGTGCGAATTGCATTTTCCGTTTCTTCCATATCAACCACAGTGCCCAGATTAAGACCCCTGGATTCACGATGCCCGATACCGATTACACGTGGACGTTCATTTTCAGCGCCAATCTCGGCAATAAAACAGCAAATTTTACTGCTGCCAACATCAAGTATGGCAATGGTCTGGTTACTCATTTAAATTTTTTCCCCTTTACCGCTTGTTTTAGCAAGCAAGCGCCTTCTTTCCGCTTCTTCCGGTGTTAGACGAACCACGGTTTTATCTTTAATTCGAAAATCGACAGCAAGAATATTTCTCGCCAGTAACTGTTCCTGTTTTTCAAAATCACTTAAATTCTGCCAAGCCTCAGCGAGCCCATCTTCCGGTAACATGATTTTAATGCCATTCTTGAGAAACAAATCCCAACGCCGTCCGCCAACCCAGCTGGCCGTTTCCACACGATCAAAAAGATCCGTGTTACTTGACACCGCTGCTATTAATTGACCAAGTTCTTTTTCCGCACCAACACCACTGATCATCGGAAGCTGAGCAAAATTTTCCAGATTTTCATCGTCAATCTGAACCCCTTCATCAGAAACAACCCATAGCTTGTTATCAACCTGCCACAATGCCGCTGGCTGATGCTCATAAACCCGGATCAATATCTCACCCGAAAATTCCCTGCGCACAGTTGCTTTTTTTATCCATTTCAGCTGCTCAATTCGGCTTATTATCGCGTCTATGTCTTGCGCAAGAAGGGCATCTCCAATTGTAATGTTGGCTGCATCCAAAACCTGCTTTTCAGAAACATATTTTACACCGGCCACTTTAACCACATCCACTACCAGACCAGCACTAACGAGTGTTTTCTGAACTTTGCCTTCAGCCGTTCCAAGCCACACTGAAATCGTTCCACTACGCCAGAGATAAATGGACAAAATGATTGAAAAACAAATTCCCGTCGCTGTAACCGCCCTGGTTACAGATTTTATGATACGACGGCGACGCAGACTGATTGCCTCTTTCTCACCACGCTTTGCCGCCATTTTTTTTGACCCCAGAATATTGTCTTTTAGCGCGCGCATGATGCATCCTCCATCATCCAGCCTACCAGCTCAGAGAACTTCATTCCTACATATTTTGCCTGCTCAGGCACCAGTGAAAGCGGCGTCATACCCGGCTGTGTATTGGTTTCAAGAATATAAATATCATCTCCATCCATTCTGAAGTCAGATCTGCTTACCCCACGGCATCCCAGAATATTATGGGCGTCCACAGCCATTTTCATAAGCAACTGGGCATTTTGTTCACTTATTTCCGCAGGAACAATATGGTCCGTCATCCCGTCCTGATATTTGGCTTTATAGTCATAAAATCCCTGTTTTGGTTTAAGCTCAGTCACACATAACGCTTTATCACCCATCACAGAAACAGTGAGTTCCCGACCGGGAATATATTTTTCGACCATTAACTTTTCTTCCGTCTGCCACGGACCTTCCATATCCGCTCTAAATGCATCACCTTCATCAACAATAACAACCCCTACACTTGATCCGTCACAATTCGGCTTCACCACAAATGGCCTTGGCATTGGTTCAGGATCAAACAAATCTGCAACGTTAACAATCTTATCGTCTGCACAGGGAATTCCAATTGACTGAAAAAGTTTTTTTGATAAAACCTTATCCATTGCCAGCGCAGAGGCCTTTACACCAGAATGGGTATAGGGAATTTTCAACGTTTCCAGAAGTCCCTGAACGCAACCATCTTCGCCCCAGGTACCGTGAAGTCCGTTAAAGACGGCTTCAGGCTTTAATTTCTTTAAAACGTCATATATATCTGGTCCAACATCAACTTCCGTTACCTGATACCCGGCTTCTCTTAACCCTTCCGCTATCGCTTTACCACTGACTAATGATACTTCCCTCTCGCTTGACCAGCCGCCTTTCAGAACGCAGACATTTGAATATTTTCTCATACCCGCCTCCCGACACGCTTAATTTCCCAGACCAGTTTGACACCGGAATTATTCATGACTCTGCGCCTGACTTCATCGCCAAGATTTTCAATATCTTCCGCTGTGGCATCTCCTTCGTTGATCAGGAAATTACAATGTTTTTCAGAAACTCTGGCGCCGCCGATTTTTAAACCGCGGCATCCCGCACCATCGATCAGTTTCCAGGCGGATAAATCATCAGGGTTTTTAAATGTGCTGCCACCAGTCCTTGTCCTTAACGGCTGACTGTCTTCACGGGCTTCGGCTATCTCATCCATTCTGGCTTTAATTTGAGCAGCGCTTCCTGGCGTTCCTTTTAATGTTGCATTAATAAAAATATAGTCATCCGGAACTTCCGAGTGGCGGTAAGAAAACCCCATTTCTTCCAATGACAGCTCATGCAGTTTTCCAGCGCGGTCAACGGCAGTGGCAGAATGAAAAATATCCTTGATTTCAGAACCATAAGCCCCTGCATTCATCTTAAGCGCACCGCCGATTGTGCCCGGAACCCCACGCAAAAATTCAAAGCCCGTCAAATTTGCATCAAGTGCTGCATGGGCAACCGAAATATCCGGGGCACCGGCACCCGCAACAATATAGTTTTCCTTTATTGTGATTTTAGAAAACTTCTTGCCCATTCTGATAACGGCCCCTTCAACACCACCATCACGAACCAGCATGTTTGATCCCACACCAAGCGGCAGGACGGGAATATCCATTGGTAACTGCTTTAAAAAATCACATAAATCCTGTTCATCTTCCGGTGTAAAAAGCAAATCTGCATTGCCCCCTGTTCGAAACCATGTCAATTTTGCAAGTGGCGCATCAAATTCCAGTTTACCTCTGACGACTGGGGCAAAATCATCGCGTAGATTATTATAGGCCTCTGCAGATGCCATTAGCCCTTTTCCTTCCTCAACGCACTCGGCAAATCGTAAGCCCATTGGCTCACGCTTCCAGCTCCAAGATAAATGACCAGGTCGCCGTCTTTGGCAATTTCAGAAATCATTTTCGGCAGATCGTCGGGGCCATTTATTTTTTTGACTCCCCTATGCCCGGAGCTTTGAAGACCGTTAATAAGGGCATCCTGATCCGCGCCTTCAATCGGTTTTTCACCTGCTTCATAGACTGGCGCAACTATGACAATATCGGCATTGTTGAAACAGGTGCAAAACTCATCAAAAAGACTTTGCAGCCTCGTATATCTGTGTGGCTGCATAACAGCTATAACGCGTCCCTGATATGCTTCACGGGCAGCATTAAGAACAGAGGCTATTTCCACCGGGTGATGCGCATAATCATCAACGATGGTTATACCATCAACTTTATCGACCAGAGTGAAGCGACGTTTAACCCCGGAAAATTTTGAAAATGTTCTGCGAATAACATCATCAGAAATACCAAGTTCATGGGATACGGCTATCGCCGCCAATGCATTTGAAACATTATGACGCCCCGGCATTGGCATGGTAATGCCTTTAAGCTCAATAACACTGTCATCCTGTCTGTTGCTGATTACAACGTCAAAAATCGCCGATCCTTCATCAAAGGATATATTAGTGCCTCTTACTTCCGCCTGCGGGCTAAATCCATAAGTGACAATCCGCCGGTCAATTATTTTAGCAATAAGTGCCTGAACCTCCGGATGATCAATGCACATGACGGAAAAACCGTAAAATGGCACATTTTCAACAAAGGTTTCAAACGCCGCTTTGGCATTTTCAAAATCACCGTAAAAGTCCAGATGTTCCGGGTCAATATTTGTCACCACGGCAACTGTTGACGGGATCTTGATAAATGTGCCGTCGCTCTCATCCGCTTCAACGACCATCCAGTCCCCATCGCCAAGGCGGGCATTGGTACCATAGGCATTAATAATCCCGCCGTTAATTACGGTCGGGTCATAATTGGCTTCTTCCAGAACCGCTGAAACCATTGTTGTCGTGGTCGTTTTACCATGTGTACCTGCCACTGAAACACACCATTTAAGCCGCATCAGTTCAGCCAGCATTTCCGAACGCCGGATCACCGGCATTTTAAGGGCACGTGCTGCTATTATTTCCGGGTTATCCGCTTTTATGGCTGTTGAGACGACCAGCCCCCAGGCGCCTTTTAGGTTTTCTTCCCTATGCCCGACGAATACTTTGATGCCTAATTTACGCAATCGGATTACATTGGCATTTTCCGAAATATCACTTCCCTGGACTTTATAGCCAAAATTATGCATCACTTCGGCAATGCCGCTCATACCAATACCGCCAATCCCGACAAAATGCAGGATGCCAATATTAACGGGGTGGCCAATTTTATTTGAACGGATTTCCTTATTCATTTTTCGGCTTTAAGTCCTTTTTTTTCTATTTCTTCGCTGATGTTATTTACGACAACAACAGAACGGTCACCCTTAACCAGGGCAAGCCTTTCAACAATATCTGCCAGATCATTTGCGGCAAATGGCTTGCCGATTTTTCTTGATTCCTCTGCTGCCGCCCACACCTCATTGGGGTGCCGTGCCATACGCTGAAGCATTTTAGCCAGCACCTTGGCATTAAATTCGTCATTTTGATAAATCCAAGCGGCACCATTGCTAATCATCTCCCGGGCATTTGCCATCTGATGATCATCTGTAGCATGTGGATAGGGGACTAAAATGCCCGGCCGCCCTGCGGTTGTCAGTTCGGCAATTGTTGACGCGCCTGCCCGGCCGATGACCAGATGTGCCCACCTTAAACAGGTGGGTAAATCATCAATAAATGTGGTCAGTTCAACGGCAATTTTCGTATCAGCGTAAAGATCTCTTACGGCTTCAATATCTTCTTCACGGCACTGCTGCGTAATCTGGAGACGGCGTTGTGACGCCCTAGGTAAGGTTGAGACCGCCTGTGGAACCACTTCACTGAAAATTTTGGCCCCCTGACTACCCCCTATCACCAGTATCCTGAATATTCTGTCATCTCCCAGCGTTGGATAGTAAAGATCGCCAATTTCCACAATTTCCTTGCGAACAGGATTTCCGGTCACAGCCGTATATTTATTTTTGTGCCAATTAACGTATTTTGTATCTTCAAATGACAGTGCGACCGCATCCACCGATTTTGCCAGATGCCTGTTTACTTTTCCAAGAACCGCATTCTGTTCATGCAGACAGGTGGGAATTCCCATTGAAATCGCTGCCCGTATCGTCGGATAGGACGGATAGCCGCCAAAGCCGATCACGGCACCGGCACCAATCGTTTTCAGAATTGATCTGGCTTCAAAAACACCACTAATAATTTTGGGTATGGACAGAATTTTTCCGACCGGACCTTTTCCGGCAAATGATGCACTGTCGACCTGATAAATTTTAATTCCTTTAAATAACTTTCTATATTTAATCCCGCGATGATCCGTAATAAGCGTAACTTTATGACCACGCTCAAGCAGCTCTTCCATAAGGGCAAGTGCCGGGAACATATGTCCTCCGGTTCCTCCGGCTGCAAGCACAATATGACTGGTACGACGTCTTATCATCTGCGTCCCCAGGATAAATTTGTCTGACCAGGCTTATATTGGCTATAACGCCGTGTTAAGGAAAGGATCATTCCCATTCCAATTGCCAAAGCTATCATTGATGATCCGCCGTAACTGATAAAAGGCAGGGTCATTCCTTTTGATGGCAGGATCGAAAGATTAACCGCCAGATTAATAAAGGCCTGCGTTCCAAACTGTATTAAAAGCCCGGCCACCGCCAGTACCGTAAAATGGTCTTCCTCTTTCAAAAGATTGACAAATCCCCTGACCACAATAACGGCAAAAATCATAATTATAAGAAGACAGACAACAGCTCCAAATTCTTCACCGGCGACAGCAAAGATATAATCAGAATGCGCATCAGGAAGATGCATTTTCACAACCCCTTCACCGGGACCCTGACCAAATATTCCACCATTCTTAAAGGCGCTTAAAGATTGTTCGACCTGGTAATTTCCGCCGGGTTGGGGAAAGAAAAAACCATCTATCCGCTTTTCCACATGGGGCAGTGTAAAATAGGCAATGATCAGACCAACCATTGAAAGAACCACCAGTCCACCTACCCACATCCAGGCAAGACCCGCCATAAAAAGCTGCATTCCCCATACTGAAGCTACCAGAATACTTTGACCAAGATCAGGTTGTGAAATCAGCAGTCCAATCACCACAACAAATGATGCTATGGAAATTTGCCAGCCGGGAAATCCGGGCACCCGGCCACTTTGGGAAAACATCCAGGCGGTAAAGATTATGAAAGCCGGTTTCATAAATTCAGATGCCTGTAAAGTGAATGAACCAATTTGAATCCAGCGGCGCGCGCCTTTTGCTTCAGCACCAAAAACCAATGTAGCGATCAATAAAAGGAGGCATCCGGCGAACATGACCACGCCAAGCCGTCGGACCATAACCGGCGATAAAAGGGAAACGGAAAACATCACTAAAATTGAGAGCCCTAGAAATACCAGCTGTCTTTCAACGAAATGAAAACTGGGTAATCCAATACGCTCGGCCACTGCCGGGCTTGCCCCGAAAACAAGAACAATGCCAATTGTAATAAGCAAAGCAATAGACATGAGTAGCCATCGGTCTACTGTCCACCACCATGTGCTTATTATACTGTTATCTGTTCTTGAAAAAGTGCCCATTTCAGTTTCGCTATCTTAATTTTAAAGTTGCCAGCCCGATAAGGCCAAGTAAAACGGCAATGATCCAGAACCGGATAACAATTGTCGGTTCTGCCCAGCCTTTTTTCTCATAATGATGATGAATGGGTGCCATTCGAAAAACCCGTTTTCCGGTAAGCCTGAAAGATGCCACCTGCACAATCACTGATACTGTCTCAAGCACAAATAATCCGCCGACAATTGCCAGCACGATTTCGTGTTTGGTAATGACGCCAACCGCCCCAAGGGCACCCCCTAACGACAGGGAACCGGTGTCCCCCATAAAAATCATTGCCGGTGGTGCATTAAACCAGAGAAACCCAAGGCCCGCACCAATAATGGCTGCCAGAAAAACCGATAATTCCCCTGTCCCCTGAACGTAAGTAAGATTAAGATAATCTGCATAAACCGTATTCCCCACAACATAGGCGATTATCGCAAATGTACCGGAAGCAATAATAACGGGCATAATGGCCAGCCCATCAAGTCCATCTGTCAGATTGACACTGTTTGACGAACCGACAAGCACGAACATGGAAAAGGGCACCATAAACCAGCCCAGATCAACCAGAAAATCCTTTAAAAATGGCAGTGCCAGCTTGCTTCCTATTTCCTGTCCAGCTGCATTCATAATAATGAGTGTGGCCCCAAGTGAAATAATAATCTCAAGAAGAAGTTTTACCCTGCCGGATACGCCAGCGGTGCTTGACCGTGTAATTTTTGCATAATCATCAAGAAAGCCGATAAAGCCGAAACCTGTGGTGACAAGTAGACAGGCCCAGACATAATGATTGGTAAGATCAGCCCAAAGCAGAGTTGCCGAACTAAGCCCAAGCAAAATCAGAAACCCACCCATGGTCGGCGTGCCCTGCTTGGTCAGAATATGGCTTTCAGGGCCATCATCACGGATTGGCTGTCCTTTTGTCTGTTTGGCCTTAAGCATAAATATAACCTTTGGGCCAAACAGGAAACTAACCACGAACGCGGTAAAAAGTGAAATACCGGTTCTGAATGTAAGATAGCTAAAAACATTCAGAAAAGTATATTCATCGCTTAATGAGGTCAGTAGATGATAGAGCATATATTATTACCTTGTTCCCGTCAGCTGTTAGCCGCCTGTTTATCCTGGTTCAGATCAAGAGTTTTTAATTTCTCGACAACGTTGGACATACGTCCAGCGTTTGAACCTTTAACCATTATGATGTCACCATCCCGGATATCATGTAGCAAGGCCCGCTCAAGGGCCTGCCTGTCATTAAAATAATTGACATTAATATGCCGATATTTCCGGACTATAAAATCAGCCAGATGTTTCATATGCCTGCCCACCGCAAAAACGATATCAACATCTGCATCATTCAGTATCGGTGCAAGATCTCTATGCAGCTGATCGGCCTGCTTGCCCAGCTCGCCCATATCGCTTAATACGGCTATTTTCCGTCCTCTGCCTTCTTTCTCTGTCTGGCCGAGTGTTTCAATTGCCGCTTTCATACTTGCCGGATTTGCATTGTAGCTTTCATCAATAAGAAGAAAGGATGCATTTGTTGCAATATCAAAATAAATCCGGTCCCTTCTGCCTCTGCCAGACAGTGGCTTAAGTTCAGCTAGTCCTAGCCCACCCAGTCCCAGATCAGCACCAACCGCATCAACACTTCCCAGAACCGCAAGAGAATTCATTACCCAGTGATAGCCAAGCATGCCGACTTTATAAGTCATAATTTTTCCCAGAATATTGGCTATGATGCAGCTACAGGTATCATGGAAAACATAATGAAGCACCCGAACATCAGCACGTTCGTCATTACCAAATGAAATAATTCTTTTTACGCCTGCTTCTTTCGCTTTTTTCTTTAATCTTTCAAAATGCGGGTTATCAAAATTCAGGATGGCTGTGCCGCCATTATGCATTGATGTAAAAATTTCCGCTTTGGCGTCTGCAATATCTTCCTCACTATTAAAAAACTCACTATGCGCCAATCCAATGGTCGTGATAATCGCGACATCAGGACGCACAAGTTTAACAAGCTCACGTAATTCACCGGCATGGTTCATGCCCAGCTCAAAAATACCATATTCAGCATCATAGGGCATACGGGCCAGAGAAAGCGGCACACCCACATCATTATTATAGCTTAAGACGCTAGCGTGGGTTTTCTTATATCTTGAAAGTGCTGCATTAAGAGCTTCTTTGGTTCCGGTTTTACCCACGCTACCTGTAACAGCGATGATGGGGACGTTAACCCTGTCTCTTCCAGCCCTTCCAAGCTTGATCAGTGCTGCCATAACATCATCGACAAAAATCAGTCTTCCCTCCGGCACGCCTTCGACAGATTTACTGACGACTGCCCCAGCTGCCCCTTTTTCAAAAGCCGCTTTCACATACCCGTGTCCATCAAAATTTGGCCCAGAAAGAGCAAAAAACAAATCACCTTTTTCAAGCGTTCTACTGTCAATAGACACGCCATATGAATTCCAGTTTGCGGACGCCTTAGTTCCGAAAACCGTTTCCAATTCCTGTGATGTCCATAATGGCAGTAAACTCATCCTCGAACCCTTTCTAATGTGCCAGTCTTTTGCCTGTTGTGCCAGTTTGCCCGATTGCCGCAATGGCCGATCGCACAACGGACACGTCATCAAAATCAAAGACCTGATTGCCTATTGTTTGCCCCTGCTCGTGACCTTTTCCCGCAACGAGCAAAATATCTCCTCTTGATAACTCTGCAACAGCGCGTTCAATTGCCGAGGCGCGGTCACCTCCATCAATGCCGCGTGGACTTCCCTTTAATATCTCTGTTCTGATATCAAGCGGGTTTTCCGATCTTGGGTTATCGTCTGTTACATAAATCCGGTCGGCAAGTTTTTCTGCAATCTGTCCCATAATTTTTCTTTTTGTCCGATCACGATCCCCGCCACAGCCAAAAACAACAGAAAGCTTACCCCTGACATGGGGCCTTAAGGCCTTAAGCACAGTTTCCAGAGCATCCGGTGTATGGGCATAATCAACATACACTCTGGCCCCGCTGGGGTGCCGCCCAGCTTGCTCCATACGCCCCCGAACCGGCCTTAGATAGGAAAGTGCTTTAAAGGCTTTATCTGCTTCTTCGCCGCACCCAATTACCAATCCGACAGCCATCAGTGCATTGATTGCCTGAAAATATCCAACAAGAGGTAATGAAATATCATAAATTTCACCTTGATAACTCACTGTTATTTCCTGGCCAGATGATGATGATCGTTGGCTGAGCAGGCGAATATCCCCATCATTTTTGCCAACAGTGATGATATTATGCCCTCTATCCTCACAAACTTTCTCGACATCCCGGACATAAGGATTATCAATGTAAAGAACCGCTGTTTTTGATGGCGGCAGTAATTCACTAAACAGCCGTTTTTTTGCATCAAAATACTGCTGTTCTGTTTTATGATAATCAAGATGATCATGGGTCAGATTGGTAAATGCGGCAGCAGAAATATTTAATCCGTCAAGACGGTGCTGATCCAGCCCATGACTGGACGCTTCGAAAACAACATGATCAACACCCATATCGCAAAGTTCACTCAATGCCTTGTGCATAACGACAGGATCGGGGGTTGTCAGTCCGGTTGATTTATCATACCCATCTGCGTGGATCCCAAGTGTGCCAACAGACGCCGCCTTAAGACCCAGATGCTTCCATATCTGCTGCGTAAAAAATGCGACAGATGTTTTACCGTTTGTTCCGGTGACGGCGGCAATATTTTTGGGCTGGGATTTAAAAAATCGTGAAACAATATGGGGAAACAGGCGACCGGGATAATCATCCAGAATCCAGACCACCCGATCATTGTCAAGTCTGGCTTCCGGTATGGAAAGGATCGCGGACGCGCCAGCTTCAATCGCCTTACCAATAAAATCGGCACCATTAAAGACCAGTCCCGGCAAAGCGACAAACAAATAACCCGGTTTAACCTGACGGCTATCAGCAGTAATCCCGCCAATTTCAACGTCATTTTCCAGATTTTCATTATCCAGCAATTCACTCAGTTTCATTCGTCAGTTCCGGATACAAGCATTAAATCCTTAAAGTCTATTTCATCTTCTTTTCTTGGCATAACACCCATTAACGGCCCTACGCGTTTAATAATATTGCCCACCATCGGCGCGACAGTCATACCGGCTGTGATAAGGTTATAGGTTTCTTTGATGCCTTTTGGTTCATCCAGCATAGCAAAAACCAGATATTTTGGTTTATCGATTGGAAATACGGACACCAATGAGGAAATGACCGCTTTGTCATTATATCCGCCATTAACAGCTTTAATCGCCGTTCCCGTCTTTCCACCAACCAAATAACCATCTACTTTGGCATTTTTTCCCGTACCATATTCAACAACAAGATGAAGAAGATTTCTCATAATTTCACTGGTCGCCGGTGAAATAACCTGCTCTCCCAGATCTTGAGAAACACTCTGTGCAATATTTTTATTTTTTCTCAGTAAGGTGGCAGGAATAAGGCGTCCCCCATTGACCATTGCTGCAACACCAGAAGCCAGATGAAGTGGCGTAACAGCAATTCCGTGCCCATAGGCGGTCGTTGCCAGTTCGGTAGGTCCCCACTGTCTGGGCAACAAGGGCGTGCTTTTCTCATAAACTTCAATATCTGCCTTTGTAAACAGGCCCAGTTTATCAAAAAAAGCAATCTGACGCTCGACACCAATATCCTGTGCCATTTTCAATGTACCAATATTCGACGAATAAACAAAAATTTCGGGTACATTAAGCCACCTGTTTTTTGGATGGTCATCATGAATGGTGAAATTTGCAATTCTCACAGGCTTGGTTGCATCATAGCGATCTGCAAGGGTCACGACTTTATTTTCCAGTGCCGATGCAAGGGTAAAGGTCTTAAAGCCGGAACCAAGTTCATAATCACCCTGCAGAACCCGGTTCATTTCATTTACATTTTGTGGACCGCTTGTATCATTCGGATCAAAATCAGGAAGGGAAGACAAAGCAAGCACTTCCCCAGTCGTGACATCGAGAATTAGTCCCGCAGCACCAATTGCTGAAAATTTTTCCTTATAGGCCGCCAATTCCTGATTAAGGATATACTGAAGACGAATATCAATAGAAAGAACCAGTGGACTTTCCGATTTTGACGGATCAATAAGCTGATCATTAAAATAGGCTTCAACTCCAGAACTGGGCTTATTATCAATATCAACAGACCCAAGTATGTGTGACAGTAGCCTGCCTTGCGGATATATTCTTTTTTCTGCATCCGATGTTACGAGCCCTGGATCACCTATTTTCTTAATTTCAAATACCTGCTTTGGTGTCAGCGTCCTTTTAATCCAGGTATGTGATCGCTCCGTACTTAAAAGCTTCAGCGCCTTCCCTTCAGACATTTCTGGGAAAATTGCCGCTACCCTTGGAGCCAGTTCTTCAGGGGACGTTTTAAGTTTAGCCGGAACCACTGCCAGAGATGGCGTCTTAAGGTTAGTCGCCAGTATGACACCATTACGGTCGAGAATATCCGCCCGTGCCATAAGTAATGATGTATTAGCGTTTCCGGTTTGATAGTAAGCTGAACCGTCAGCCTGAAATACGCCGACCGAAACAAGTTTTACGATCAGGGTAAAAAAGCCCAATGAGAATAAAGCCATAACGAAAATTAATCGGTTTCGGGCAACCTCTATCGCTCCCTGGCGTATTCCCTCCACTCGCAAATCAATTGGCTTCACCTTATTTATCCCTATATTAATTTCCTAATTTAGCCAATATTCGATCATATAGACTTTGTTGCCTGCTCTCTTGTTGTCTCTGTTCTACTTTTCTGTTTTCAGTTTTTTGCGTAACAGAATTTTCCACTTTTGGAAGTGGTGTAATATTCCTTGTTTGCGGGTTGTTAACCGCCACAATTGTTGACGGTTTCTGGCGTGGCAATAAAAGCTGGAAATTATCAACCGGCATTTTAACCAGCTGCACATTGTCACGAACCGTCAATTCAGTAATATCCGCGGCTATCTGTTCTGTAGTCGTTGACTCAAGTGCAAGATGTCTCCGGCCCAGCCTTTCCAGTCTTTCTGGTCTTGAAAGATATGCCATCTCTGCTTTTAAGACTTTTATTGCCTCACGGTCCTTTAATATTTGTGCGCTGATATCACGCTTCTTTTCTTCAAGGTCGTAAGTCGCCTGTTTCAGGTTATAGACAGACGCAGTGGAAATCATAACAGTAAGAATGGCAAACGCTGCAAATACTTTAATCATGATATAGTCTCCTTTGCCCATGCCGGTGCATTGGTTCTCTCTGCCGCTCGCAATTTCGCCGAGCGTGAACGGACATTCACTTTTATTTCTTCTGCTGAAGCCTTTTTTCCGCCCCTGAAAATCATTTCAAATGTGGGCTTTTGTAAATTCAGTTCCTGTAACGGTAAATGACGGGAACCCAGTGAGCTTTCTCCGCTTCTGAGTTTAAAAAAATCCTTAACTATCCGATCTTCAAGTGAATGGAACGTCACAACACAAAGTCGCCCGCCAGGTGCAAGCATTTTTTCTGCTGCCTCAAGCCCGCGTTTTAATTCACCCAATTCATCATTTACATATATGCGAAGCGCCTGAAATGTTCTGGTTGCACCGTGGATTTGCCTTTTGCCTTTTTTATATTTTGGTCCACCGACAGCTTTTTCAACTACTTCTGAAAGCTCCAGCGTTCTTGCAAAATTTTTCTCTGCACGTGCCTTTACAATTGCCCTTGCTACCCGGCGTGATGCTCGCTCTTCCCCGTAGTTATAAATAATGTCAGCTAGCTCTTCTTCTTCCTTTGTATTCACAATATCAGCCGCCGTCGGGCCATCACCACCCATTCTCATATCAAGCGGCCCATCCTGCATGAAGGAAAACCCTCTTTCGGCCTGATCAAGCTGCATGGATGAAACACCAATATCCAGCACGATACCATCAACATATTCCTGCCCGTTTTCCTTGAGCAATTTCTCCATATCGGAAAAACAGCCTTGCAACAGTTGAAATTTTCCAGGAAATTCTTCACTAAGCTTTTGCGCAAAATTCTTCACAGTAGGATCACGGTCAATTGCCCAAAGCATTGAAACATCTTGCTCCAGGATAGCCCTGCTATATCCTCCGGCACCAAAGGTACCATCAACATAGGTTCCTTCTTTTTTAATACACAGCGCCTCAAGGACTTCGTTAAGCATTACAGAATAATGCATTTCACTGGCATGATGCCTGTCGGCTGAATTACGTGCGATCATTCTCGCCTCCTGCATCATTTCTTGACTGGAAGCGTAAAAGACCTCTCTTTTCCTTAACTTTATGACGCGCCTTATCCAATTCCTGCTTGAAGGCTTCGGGCTCCCAAATCTGAAAAGTTTTTCCCTTACCGGCGAATGTTGCATAGTCACTAATCCCTGCAAATTCCATCAGCTCCTGTGGCAAAATAATTCGGCCGTTTCCGTCAAAGCTGAGTTCTACTAGCCCCGACATAAGGGCGAGGCTGAATTCATCATGTTCGTCGGAATAGGGAGCAAAGCCTTCAAGGCTTTCATTTACCTTTTCAATATGCAGAAGGTCACAGCATTCAATCGCATTGTGATTAACTGCCTGATAAACAACAATGGATTTCTGAAACCCCGAAGGTAACGCAGCACGAAACTGTGCCGGAACGGAAACCCGCCCCTTGCTATCCACCTTATTGGTATATTTCGACATAAATAATGGCATTTTGTCTTACAGAAATCCCTGATTAATAAAAATCTAACGGTTGCGAACGTGTTCCCAGCGCATCCTTTAAATGGAATATCATGGGATATCATGCCCGTCAATGGGATTTAGTATTACTTAAATGGAGTTAACAATCCATTAACTTGCGGATAAACAAAAAATAAATTGTTTAATTGCAATTGGTTAACTTCATAATTATCTGACTGGACACATGTCTGATAATACAGAAGCACTTCCTGTCAATATGGGTTTTGATGGGATGAGTATGGTAAATACGGAAAATTATATCGTAAGCCGCTAAAAGACTCGGGCGGAATAAAGAATCAGAATTTCTGCAGAAAGATTAATCCAGGCGCTCGCCCAGGGTACCAAATATTCCTTTTACGGCCTCTGGTGAATATACAAATTCAAGTCCCAAAAAACCGTTTTTAACCCAGGAGACCTTTGACGGAATATTTCTTTGCCCTTTGAAGGAAATGAGAAAATCTGAACCGCGTTCAAGGGGAAGGTTGAGTTTGATTTTTGCGCCTCTCAATGACAAGTCATATGCCACTGCGTCAAAATAATAGCTTCCTACTTCCAATTTTGTTTTGATCAGAACATTTTGACGCTTACTGCGACGCTTTTGAAATTCTTTTTGCAATTTTATTATCATATCCTGACTTAAATTCTTCCCCGGTAAACTCCATAGTATCAATATTATATAGAGAAGCCTTTCTGTACGCCTACTTTAATTAATTCAGGTTACTTGCAAGTCCGCCCAGCCCCGCTTTGATCGCATTTGGACTTTCAATAAAATTTAAACCGACAAACCCTTCTGCCGCCCATACAACATTTGCACTATGGCTTGATGTATCCTTTATTCTGACATTGACCTGGGAATTTGCCGCAATCTGTGCATCCACCTTAAGACGGATACCTCCCAAAGACACGTCATAAGCTATACAGTTATGATACTGGCCATCTACATCAAGCTTTGCAGGAAGCACAACGGCTCTCCTGTTATGCTTACGCATTGTCCTCAGTATTTTATTTACTTCTTTAATAGCCATGTCAGTCCTTAAAATATGTTGGGCGAACAAAAAATAAACCACTTTGCCATTAGGATATTATGCTTAGGTTAACAAATAGTTACTTTTTGTTAACCTTTATTTCAGATGGTCATCAAAATAACGTTTCATAGTTTCAAGCACATGTCGTTTTCTCATACGGTCTGCTCCCAGCCTGTGGGTCTCTCCCGGATAAGCCATAAAATCAAACTGAATTGCCCTTTGCTGAAGCTCATCAATAAGTTTACTGCTATGATTAAAAAGCACATTGTCATCTGCAAGCCCATGCATGATGAGAAGATTGCCTCTTAACCCTTCAATATAGGGAAATACACTGCTTTTCTCATATGCTTCATCCTTGCCCCCTGGAAGGCCAAGAAAGCGTTCTGTATAATGCGTATCATATAATCGCCAATCGGTCACCGGAGCACCAGACACCCCTACCTTAAATATATCGGGGGCTGTAAACATACTCATCAAAACCATGTAGCCGCCGTAACTATGCCCCTGAACTCCAAAACGGTCTGCATCAACAAACTCAAGCTGCTTTAGAAATTCAGCACCAGCCACCTGATCTTCAACTTCAACTTTGCCCATCCTGTGATAGAGTGCTCCGGCAAATTTGGTTCCCTTATTACTTGTTCCCCTGTTATCAAGGGTAAAAACCACATAACCGTCCTGGGCCCAGACCTGATGCAGCGGATCATCCCAGGCCTTTCTGACGAGCTGCGAACCCGGTCCGCCATAAAGCGCAAAGATAACAGGATATTTTTTACCCGCTTCCATATTGGCCGGCTTATAAAGCCTGTAATGAAGGATATCTCCGTCTTTATTTTTGATGGCCCCGAACTCAGGACTGATATGCTGATCTTTATAGGGATAATAGGGATGGTTTTTATCCAGCCTGTTTTCTTCTATCCACATTTCCCTCTTGCCACTTAAATTGTGAATGGAAACCTGTGGCGGCACATCCGGAGTTGAATAGCGGTCAATATAACTGTCACCCTCTTTTGAAAAAGTAATATCATGCCATCCCGGCTCTGATGTCACCTTTTCCGGATTTGTTTGTCTGTTACTATCCATAGCCACTTTATATAAATGCTGCTCAAGATAATCAGTGGCATTGGCCTGGAAATAAATATCTCCCGCTTTGTTATCCGCTTTTACAGTACCACTGACGACCCAGTCACCATCAGTAAGCTGGTTGATCAGGCTACCGTCATTTTTATAATGATACAGGTGATTAAAGCCGCTTCTTTCTGATTGCCAGAGAAACTCGGCACCATTTTTCAGGAAAGTAAGGCCATGATTTAAATTTATCCAGCTATCAGATTCTTCAACCAGAATATTTCTTTTTACTGCCGTCATTGCATCTGCAAAATTAAGTTCTAGCCTGGTCTGCGCTCGATTTTCAACCTGATAAAAAATACCACTGCTGTCCGGCACCCACGCCACCCGCGGCAGGTAAATATCCTGATCACTGCAAAGATCCACCCATTTTGTTTCTCCACTTGATATAGTCATGATGCCAAGTCTGACCGTAACGTTATGAGTTCCAGCTCTTGGGTATCTTTCTCTTAACACATTAAATCCGTCACGGACTATTTCATATCTGCCTCGCTCATCAATATTTTTTTCATCAAATTGAATATAGGCAATATATTTTTCATCATCTGACCACCAATAGCCTGTATCCCGATCCATTTCCTCCATGGCTATAAATTCCGCCACACCATTCTTAACAGTTGGGGATGATGATGTCGTAAGCGTTCTTTGGGTTTTGGACCTGACATCAACAATATGGATATTATTATCTTCAATAAACGACACAAAATTGCCCTGCGGCGAAAATCTGCTGTCGAGTTCATAGGCTGTATCATTGGTCAGACGATTGGTTTTATTGTTTTGAAGGGAATATTCGTAAAGATCCCCACCCAGTGGAAACAACAGTTTGGTTCCATCCCTTGACCAGGAAAAATCCACAATCCCCATGCTGGTAATACGCATGCGTTCCCGGCGACCACGCTCTTCCTCAGAAAGCTTTTCCTCCCCCCCGGTAATATCGCTGGCCTTGACCAGCATCTGCGCTTTTTTTTCCGCAATATTATATTCCCATAAGTCAAGTACCCGTGCGTCCATCTCGCTCGCTTTTAAGAACGTTACACGTTTCCCATCCGGCGAATATTTTAGTCCTCTTGGGACTGCGCCAGCCAGATCGCCATTTTCGGTTATTTGTTTAATTGTCAGTCCAGCCGCTATGGCCGAAGGTGTGATTGTAACCATCGCGATCATTGCCCATAACAGTGCCAAATTCCTTAAAAATGACATTGTACTTTCCCTTATGCTGTTGCTCATATTTATTTTTATAAAGATGTTAGCAACGAAGCAGTGCCAAATCCATAGAAAATATTCTGTAGGGTTTCATGAAAAAAATATGCCAGATGGCCTATAAGCCGGGTTCTGTCCTCCCACACTTCATAGGAAGCATAGAATGTAAGATCATTCATCTAGGATAATTGTTGCCAATTATCTCATGCAATCAACCCGAACGACTCTTCGAAAGAAAAGTGGCAAATTGCCTGTCGTTCCTATTCGATTTTGCACCCGGTGGGGTTTACCATGCCTTTTCTGTCACCAGAAAAGCGGTGCGCTCTTACCGCACCCTTTCACCCTTGCCAAACAAATGGCGGTTTGCTTTCTGTGGCACTTTCCCTGAAGTCACCTTCGCTGGCCATTAACCAGCACCGTTCTTCCGTGGTGCCCGGACTTTCCTCTACCATGCCGATAAAGGCATAGCAGCGATCTTCCGGCCATCTGACAAAAAGTAAAATACCTTATATGCACCAAAAAATGCAAGAAATCTGTGACTATTTCAAAGGTCTAATCAGACCAGATTATGTGCGTATTCGCCAAGTAGGTCTATCATTGTCTCCGGATCTTCAACAAACCTGAGGCCGACAAAATCCTCAGCGTGCCAGGCAACCAAAGCGTTTGTAAAATCCAGATCTTTTATCTTAATCCTCACCTTAGCCCCAGTAGCCAGTGGCAAATCGAGCCTTAAACGCACCCCGCCAAGTGAAATATCATAAAGTGTGCATTTAAATTCAAACTCATTTACAAGAAGCACCGCAGGCCAAACAACAGTCCTTCTTTTGTGGGACCGAAGCACCTCAAGCCCCTCATGCACATTATTTTTATTTGCTGCTTTTGAACTTAAAGCTGAATTTTTCTCTATCATTATCTTCGATAATCCACGTTAGATTCGAACATATAATGAATAAAAACTATCATGATATTATTGCTATATGGTTACCAAAATCGATCAATCGACTATTTTTTACTGGAATTCTATAACTTTCTGGGGCAGATTGAGCAAAATCTTAAGTCTTAATGAAGAAAATTCTTTATGAAAATGAATTTAAAATCTGTCGTTCGATATTTAGCACTTTTTGCATTTATAACACTGACTGCCTGCGGTAGGCCGGGGATCGTCATAAAAAACGGTCCGGCAGGTCCAAAAACAGGTGATCTTATTGATCCGTTGCCTGAGGGTCTTATTGCGGACAAACAAAATGCGCGTCATGGGACAGAAGATTTAAAGCCTGATATCAACTAATTTTCTGTTTTAACAAATTCTCCAGAAGATAAAAAGTTTCGTAGTCCAATTCACCATCAATATTGGACTGCCTGAAATGTCTTTGAAACGCGGCTGTAATTTCAGAAATATTTTGCTCACATCCATCTGTATCATATCCGAAAATTTTCAGATTTTTGATAAAATCTCTGCTGCTCACGGCTTTTCCGTTATCACTTGGCGCTTTTTCCGGCCAGCATCCGATTCCTTCCTTTGCCAAGTCTCTCCAGTCAAATAACTCCCCGGGGTCAATTTTCCGACGCCAGGCTACATCACTATGTCCCAAAACATAAAAGGGTTTAATTGCATGGCGCCTGATGATGTCCAGTGACAATTTTTTGACGGAATCCATCTGTATCTTCGGAAAAGCCCTATATCCTCCTTCATAACCCGGGTAAGAATGCCCTGGATTAACGATTTCAATACCAATAGAAAGATCATTTATATCTGTATCATTTTCCCACTTGGAAACTCCGGCATGCCAAGCTCTCTTTTCTTCATCAACCAAATTAAAGACTGTCCCATCTTCTTCAATTAGATAATGTGCACTTACGGAAGCTTCCGGGTCACAAAGCCTTTCCAGTGCCGCAGCACCAGTTGCCATGCCCGTATAATGAAAAATAAGATATTTGACGGTTGATGAGGTGCGATCATTATAATTCGGTGACTTAACTTCCTTCATTTGCAATTACCTTTGAACGTCTTTTTAAGAGCCAGTCCCGATAATGGATTATACCAAGACCGCTTAAAGTCACAACTGCTCCAAGTATAAATTTTGGTGTGACTTCCTCTTTCAAAAAAATAACCGACCCAATTGTGGCAAATACCGGAACACTGACCATAAAAGGTGAGATCAAAGTAACAGGATATTGCCTCAATAAATAATTTACACCGCCATACCCTACTATCGTTGATAGGATAGAGGTATAAAGAACCATTAAAATACCAATATAATCGAGGCTTATAATTTGTGATAACTGATTTTCTTCAAAAATCAGTGTCATGAATATGAATACCGGAACGCTGTAAAAAGATATCCACGCCTGAGTTTGAAAAACAGGAATTTTGGTAATTCTTCGCATCAGAATAACACCCGTTGAATAAAGGGCTGTTGCGGTAAGAATGATAAATACGACAATACCTTCATCAAGAATTTCAGGTTCTAAAGTAATAATGACCACGCCAAGAAATGAAATTATGACGCCGAAACTACGCCAATAACTCATTCGCTCCCCAAGAAAGAAGTGAGCCATGATTAAAGTTATCGGGATGTTCATTTGTACAACGACAGACATTGCCGAAACATGGTCAGTCATATCCATACCAAGAAAAATTAGTGCAAACTGTAATCCACCGATTAAATTTCCCAGTAAGAACAGTTTCATCATTTCACCCGGAACAATTTTCAGCCAGGGCAGCAAAAGGATTAAAACAATTGAGAAGCGGAGAAATCCGAATAAATAAGGATCAAGTCTGAGGAGGCCGACTTTCATCACAGTGAAATTTACCCCCCAGATAAAACAGACAAAAAGCGCAAATAACACGTGTCTTATCGGCATCGTTTTTCCTACTTCATTCCCCGAAGTTTAGAAATTTTATCATAGGCATTATTGATCGCAGCCAATTTTTCATTTGCCACATCAATCAATTCCTTAGGCACCCCCTGAGCCATCAGAAGATCGGGATGATTTTCCTTTATCAGCTTCCGGTAAGCCGATTTAATCTCTCTTTCTGTAGCATCCTGGTTAAGCCCCAAAACTTTATAGGGATCACTTTGATCAGGCCCCAAATGCCTTTCCCTTATTCTGGCAAAATCTTTTTCTTTAATATGGAATATTCTTGCGACGTCGAGCAGGTAGTCCATTTCCGCCGGATGCATGACCCCATTGGCCATGGCAATATGAAAAAGCAGATCTATAATTTGTTCCAGAACTGCTGGCTGATTATGAAACTGGCGATAAAGCTGTGAGGCGTAAGCATCATAACCTGCCACCTCTTTTTTTGCCATATCAAAAAACCAGCCAACTTTTTTGGCGTCTTTTGGCGGAACATGAAAAGCTCTTTTAAAAACATTTATTTCATCGCGGGTGACAACACCATCCGCCTTCGCCATTTTTGCACAAAGAGCGATAAATCCGGCTGCAAAGACTGCCTCTTGCGCTGTATTTCCTAACTGTCTTCGGGATGCCTTACTGGCGTAATGTGCTGCTGCACCACCCAATAAAGCCCCGATCGGGCCTCCAAGGGCAAAACCTGCTGCACCACCTAAGACTGTACTCCAAATGGACATAAAAAATTCCTAAACAACTGAATAAAAAATTAAAGTAATCATATTTAACAAGTCATCATAGACATAAAATTCAACAAGTCACATTAAAGTCGATAATTCAACTAAATAAAGCGACCAAAATAGTAAAGCTGCTGACAAATATATTTCTGCTTACGATAATCAACATCACTTTAAAAATCAGATTGAAGTGATCTTCATCCCTCACAATTTTCTGAAATGTTATATTATTATATTTAGAATAATTAAAATTAATTAAATAAATTATTTTAATTATTGAATTAATTAATATAAAATAGAATGATTCTAAAATAATACGAAATATGAGAGGACACTGAAATGTTAAGAAGAACCCTGCCTTTTATCGCCATTATGGCAATCGGATTTTCCCCGGTTCTGGCGATTAATTTTACAAATGCGGCGGAAAGCACGATGAGTAACAGCACGGAAATTAATAATGATTATTGGTGGCCGGATCGTTTAAATCTTGCCCCTCTGCGCAAAAACTCTCCCAATTCCGATCCAATGGAAACAAGTTTCAACTATGCCGAGGAATTTAAAACACTAGATCTTGAGGCTGTGAAAAAAGATCTGGAAGAGCTAATGACAACATCACAGGACTGGTGGCCGGCTGACTATGGTCATTATGGACCGTTTTTTATCAGGATGGCCTGGCATAGTGCCGGAACTTACCGTGTCAGCGACGGACGGGGTGGTGCTGGCGGAGGAATGCAGCGATTTGCTCCCCTTAACAGTTGGCCCGATAATGCAAATCTTGATAAAGCGCGTCGCCTGCTCTGGCCGATCAAGCAAAAATATGGCCGTAAAATTTCATGGGGTGACCTCATGGTGCTTACCGGAACTGTGGCCATGGAATCAATGGGATTTAAAACCCTTGGTTTTGCCGGTGGCCGTGTGGATGCGTGGGAACCCGAAGACGTTTACTGGGGTCCTGAAGGGGAGTGGCTTGCCGATAAACGTTATAGCGGTGACCGCGCTCTTGAAAAACCACTTGCTGCCGTTCAGATGGGGCTGATTTATGTTAATCCTGAAGGACCAAACGGTAACCCCGACCCAATCGCCGCTGCAAAAGATATTCGTGATACATTTGGCCGGATGGCAATGAATGACGAAGAGACAGTCGCCCTTATTGCTGGCGGCCATTCATTCGGAAAAGCCCACGGTGCGGCCGACCCTTCCAAATATGTTGGTGCAGAGCCAGAAGCCGCAGGCGTTGAGGAACAGGGACTGGGATGGAAAAACAGCTATGGAACCGGTAATGCCGGTGATACCATAACCAGTGGGCTGGAAGGGGCCTGGACGGTTTCCCCGACAGCCTGGTCAATTAATTATCTTGATAATCTGTTTTCATTCGAATGGGTAAAAACCAAAAGCCCGGCCGGTGCGACACAATGGATTCCAAAAGAGGAATTTGCTTCAGGACTGGTGCCCGATGCTTTTGATCCATCAAAAACCCATGCCCCGATCATGTTTACGACAGACTTATCGCTGAAATTTGACCCTGAGTACCGGAAAATATCACAACGTTTTCTTGATAATCCGGAAGAATTCGAACTTGCCTTTGCCAAAGCATGGTTCAAACTGACCCACCGCGACATGGGTCCGCGTTCCCGTTATCTGGGCTCGATGGTCCCTGCCCAAAAAATGATCTGGCAGGACCCGTTACCCGATGTTGATTATAAAATGATCGATGCTACAGACATTAAAAATCTGAAATCTAAAATTCTGGCTTCCGGGCTATCAGTCCCTGAACTGGTCAGAACCGCCTGGGCTTCTGCCTCCACATTCCGTGGAACCGACATGCGTGGCGGTGCAAATGGTGCCCGCGTACGTCTTGCTCCGCAAAAGGACTGGGCCGTTAATCAGCCAACGGAACTGACAAAAGTACTAACCAAACTTGAAAGCATTCAAAATGATTATAATAAAGCACAATCAGATGGTAAAAAGGTTTCTCTCGCTGATCTGATTGTTCTTGGTGGCTCTGTTGCTATCGAACAGGCTGCCAAAAAAGCAGGGCAGACAATTGAAGTGCCCTTCTCACCGGGTCGTGCTGATGCGGTACAAGCTCAAACCGATGCGAATTCTTTTGACGTTCTTAAACCGACCGCGGATGCCTTCCGTAATTATTTTGATAAAGATAACAGACTGTCTCCGGCTGACATGCTTGTTGACAAAGCCGCTCTGCTGACGCTTTCAATTCCTGAAATGACTGTATTGGTTGGGGGCATGCGCTCAATGGGGGCCAATGCCAGTCAATCAAAACATGGTGTGTTCACGGATAATCCGGGAACCCTGACCAATGACTTTTTTGTCAATCTGATTGATATGTCAACTGTCTGGCAAAAATCTTCCGATGATGCAGGAATTTATGAAGGACGGGACCGCAGCACAGGAAAACTCAAATGGACAGCAACGCCGGTTGATCTGATCTTTGGATCAAATTCTGAACTACGCGCCGTTGCGGAGGTTTACGCCTTTGATAACGCACAGCAAAAATTCCTGACTGACTTTGTCGCCGCCTGGACCAAGGTTATGAATCTTGATCGATTTGATCTGCGTTAAAAACGAAGAATAAACTGATCAAAAAATTTCTGATGGCGGTGATCCACTCACCGCCATTTTTCTTTCCCCATCGTTCAATCTTTTGCTATTGATATATACTAATCCTTTTGAAAGCAAAAAAATAATAATGAACGGGAAAATGCAGGATGAATAAATGGCAGTTTTGGATTGATCGAGGGGGCACTTTCACCGACGTAGTTGCCCAAAAACCAAATGGTGAACTGAAAACCAGCAAGCTGCTTTCAGACAATAAGGAGCATTATGAAGATGCCGCTCTAGCCGCAATCCGCCTGCTGATGGGAACGGAAAAGAATGCTCCCATAAACACATCCCTGATAGAATCCGTTAAAATGGGAACGACCGTTGCAACAAATGCGCTGTTGGAGCGAAAAGGGGAACGGACCCTGCTCATCATCACAAAAGGGTTTAAGGATGCCCTGAAAATTGGCTATCAGGCCAGACCACGGCTTTTTGATCTGGACGTTATATTACCGGAACAGCTTTATGAAAAAGTCATAGAGGTTGATGAACGGATCGGCCCCAATGGTGAGATTATTACCCCACTGGATCTGACTGACATCGCAAAGGAAATGGAAAAAATCTTGCATGGTGGCATCAGTGCAATAGCCATTGTTACCATGCATGGATACAGATATCCGGATCATGAAGAAAAAATAGCGGACCTTGCCAAAAAAATAGGTTTTAAACAAATATCAACAAGCCACGGGACAAGCCCTTTGATGAAGCTGGTTGGTCGTGGCGATACGTCTGTCGTAGATGCTTACCTAAGCCCGGTTTTGCGACGCTATATTGACCGGATTGAAAGTGAACTGGGCGATGTGCCACTTTATTTCATGCAATCAAATGGTGGGCTTGCCAATTCCGGACATTTTAAAGGAAAAGATGCTATTCTTTCCGGACCTGCCGGAGGGATCGTCGGTGCCGTTAAAACCGCCGAACAGTCCGGATATAAAAAAATTATCGGATTTGATATGGGCGGCACATCAACCGATGTCAGCCATTATGATGGCGATTATGAACGCGCCTATGAAACCACAGTTGCCGGCGTACGCATGCGGACGCCCATAATGAATATTCATACGGTGGCGGCCGGGGGCGGGTCAATCATTCACTATGACGGCAGCCGTTTTAGGGTTGGACCTGAAAGTGCTGGCGCCGATCCCGGCCCCTGTTGTTATCGTAAGGGCGGCCCACTGACAGTGACCGACTGTAATCTTCTGCTTGGCTATCTTGATCCTGAATATTTTCCGGCAACTTTTGGTGAAAATGCCGATCAGCCCTTAGATCCGGAAACCGTGAAGCGGAAATTTAATGAGTTAGTGGGCAGAGTAAAAACTGGCAAATCAGCAGAGGAAATTGCCGAAGGATTTTTAAATGTAGCTGTGGAGAATATGGCCGCTGCCATCAAAAAAATATCCACGGAAAAAGGGTATGATGTTCGCGATTATACACTCGTCAGTTTCGGTGGTGCCGGCGGGCAGCATGCCTGCAAAATTGCGGACCGGCTTGGCATTAAAAGAATTTTTCTCCACCCGTTTGCAGGCGTGTTAAGCGCATACGGCATGGGGCTCGCCGACTTAAGAACAATAAAAGAGCAAACGATTGAAAAAAATCTTAGTGTTGAGAATGAAGCAGAGTTTCAGGAAATAGTAAAAGAACTCACCAACATTGCTGAGGCTAATTTAAAATCACAATCAATTGAAAAAATTGAAATCATTTCCAAATTTCATATTAAATATCATGGAAGCGACAGCACACTTGAAGTGGATATGGCAGATGTGCCCAATATGGTTGAAAAGTTTTATGAGCTCCACAAGCAGCGCTATGGATTTATTTCAAAAGATAAAGAACTGATCATTGAGAAAATCCATATTGAAGCCTTCGGTGGTGGCGGAAAAGTCACGACACAGCCTCCTGCGGAAATTCATCGACATAAAATTGCCCGCTCAAATTTATTCCGTAACGGCAAATGGCAGAAAGCAACAATCATTCACCGTAATGACTTAAGTGCTAATATCAAGGAACTAACCGGACCCGCTATTATATTAGAGGATCATGGCACAAATTATCTTGAACAGGGCTGGCGCGCTTATAGCGATCCCGAAAATAATATGATTTTTGAGCGAATAGAAGAACTTCATAGAGAGAAGGCCATAGGCACCGATGTTGACCCGGTCCAGCTTGAAATTTTCAATAACCTCTTTATGTCAATCGCCGAACAGATGGGGGCCGTGCTTGAAAATGTCGCCCATTCAGTCAATATGAAAGAGCGGCTTGATTTTTCATGTGCGCTTTTTGACAGTGACGGTAATCTGGTCGCCAATGCTCCGCATATGCCAGTGCATCTCGGCTCCATGGGAAAAAGCATAAAAACGGTAATTGAAAACCGCAATGGCACAATGAAGCGGGGCGATGTCTATATGCTGAATGATCCCTATAATGGAGGGACGCATCTTCCGGATATCACGGTCATATCCCCATGGTTTGAAAAGGAAAACACTGAACCGGCCTATTATGTTGCCACACGCGGTCATCATGCCGATATCGGGGGAATAACGCCTGGGTCCATGCCGCCCATGTCGAAAAATATTGAAGAGGAAGGCATTTTGTTTAATGACTTTCTTTTGGTCGATCACGGTTCATTCCGGGAAGATGAGCTTCGTACTGCGCTGAAATCAACCAGTTACCCGGCCAGAAACCCGGAACAGAATATTGCCGATCTTAAAGGCCAGATTGCCGCCAATGAAAAGGGATTAAAGGAACTGGACCGCATCACCCGTCACTACGGCGTTGATACGGTAAGTGCCTATATGCGCCATGTTCAGAATAATGCCGAAGAAGCGGTCCGCCGCGTTATTCATAAATTAAAAAACACTTCGTTTGATTATCCGCTGGATAACGGCGCCCATATCCGACTTAAAGTAACGGTTGACCAGAAAAGTCGTTCGGCGACCCTTGACTTTACAGGCACAAGCCCGGAACTGAAAAGTAATTTCAATGCCCCGCTTGCCATTTGCCATGCGGCAGTGCTCTATGTTCTGCGATGCCTGGTTAAGGATGATATACCGCTTAATCAGGGGTGCTTAAAACCGGTAAAAATCATTGTCCCGGAAAAATCATTTTTAAACCCGACCCCGCCCTGTGCGGTTGTTGCCGGTAATGTCGAAACATCACAGGCCATTGTCAATTGCCTGTTTCTTGCCTTTGGCGCTATGGCAGCGGCACAGGGCACCATGAATAATTTCACATTCGGGGATGATAAAATCCAATATTATGAAACCGTTGCCGGCGGCATGGGTGCCACCGCCAGGAATAATGGTGCCAGCGCTATACAAACACACATGACCAACAGCCGACTGACTGACCCCGAAGTTCTTGAGTGGCGCTATCCGGTAATCCTCAAAGAATTTAAAATTCGCGAAAATAGCGGTGGTCGCGGTAAATTTAACGGTGGAAATGGCGTTGAACGGCGGATTGAATTTTTAAAAGATATGCATGCGGCCATCATTTCCAGCAGCCGGAAGATTGCCCCCATGGGCCTTGCCGGTGGCAGTGATGCATCGCGCGGGGAAAACTGGATACAGCGCGAAAATGGTGACATTGAAATTCTGGACGGCGCCGCTGAAACCGCCGTTAAAAAGGGTGACATATTCATTATTAAATCACCGGGGGGCGGTGGTTATGGTCAACCGTAAATTTTTAAGTTAAGCTATAAAAAACAATCTTGGGAGATATCATGCTCAAAAAATCAATTTTAACCGCGATAGTATTGCTGTGCCTGCCACTTTCGGCACAGGCCGCTGACAAATGGAAAATTATCCATGCCGGTACTTTGCTTGCCGATGCCCGTGAAGAGGCCAAAAAAGAACAGTCAATTATTATCAAAAATAAAAAAATTGTTGAAATCCGTGATGGTTATGTTTCTGCGTCTCAGGTAAAGGGCGCTGAAAATGCCGAAATTATTGATCTTAAGAATCAGTATGTTTTACCGGGACTGATTGACACCCATACCCACATCCTGAGCCAGCAGGAAGCCCACGGCCGTGAAGTACGGGTTACCCGTTCATCGGAACTCAGCACCCTGATGGGCGTTGAATATGGCATGCGCACATTACGGGCCGGCTTTACAACCATCCGCAATGTCGGCGCTGACCGTAATGCAATCTTTGCTCTTCGTGATGCCATTAATCAGGATATTGTCATGGGGCCACGCATAAAAGCAGCGGGGCAAACCCTTTCCCCGACTGGTGGACATGGCGATGCTGGCGGCTTTCGGGATGATATATTCCCGCATCCCCATTCCGGCGTTTGTGACGGTGTTACTGAATGCCGAAAAGCAGCACGCACCCAAATTAAATTTGGCGCCGATCATATAAAATATGTGGCGACCGGCGGCGTGTTGAGTAAAACCGCGACCGGTACCGGACAGCAGTTTACCGATGAAGAACAGGTCGCGATCATTGAGGCAGCCCATGCTATGGGCCGAAAAGTCGCCGCCCATGCCCACGGCAAAGCCGGGATTGAAGCCGCCTTGCGCGCGGGCGTCGACAGTATTGAACATGGATCCTATCTTGATGAGGACACGGTCGACTTATTCCTGGAACATGATGCCTATCTGGTACCAACCCTGATTGCGGGCTATACGGTGGAACGCATTGCAAAGGAACGTCCGGGCTTCTTTATTCCGGCGGTGGCACAAAAAGCACTTGAGGTCGGCCCGATTATGAAAAACGCCCTTGCCATGGCGTATAACAAAGGCGTCAAAATTGCTTTCGGCACTGATGCCGGGGTCAATGATCATGGCACCAATGGTTATGAATTGGTGCTGATGCATGATGCCGGTATGCCGGAGCGGGCCGTACTGATCGCCGCCACCGTCAATGCCGCCGACCTGATGGATCTGACTGAAGTCACCGGCACCATTGCTGTCGGTAAAGAGGCCGATATTATCGCCGCAAAAGCGGACCCGCTTAAAGATATCGGCACCCTGATGAACCCAACCTTCGTTATGGCGCGTGGCACGGAAATTGATCTTAATGTTGAAAGACCTGCTGACCTGTTCCCCTGGCCAGAAGGATATTAAAAAGAATGATATTAATAAAAAAAGGGCTGGTGTTGAATAAATCACCAGCCCGTCTTTTAACATAAAATGGGGTTTTCCGAGTACATCATGACTCAATTTTAATTATAATCATAAATACGGCAAAATTATGCCTAAAACGGCCATAGCGAAAATCCGCTGTCCAGATCTTTCTCACAAGCCGCCAATTGCGCCGCATAAGTCCTTGAATAACCGTCCACTTTTTTGGCAACATCCATCAGCCATTTTTTCTTTAAGTAAGTTTTCCGTTTATAACCGCCATGCCCTTCGTGATAGGCAAGATACTGGTTGTAGGCATCCCATTTTGAAATTCCCAAAGTCCGCTGGCTGATGTTGCTGTACCAGCCGATGAAGTCCGCTGCATCCGCAAACCGGTCACGGTCAGCCCCGTGATTGCCGGTCTGCTCGCGGTACCAGTCCCATGTTGCATCCTTTACCTGCGCATACCCATAGGCCGATGATTTCCGTCCCCATGGAATAATCCATAGCAGGTGGTTACGTTCCGGCTTGGCGTCATGTTTAAAACCGCTTTCCTGACGTATGATGGCAAGCTGCACATTGATCGGCGTGCCGTATTTATCACGTACTTTTTTTGCAGCCGAATACCAGCCGCCCTTTTCATCAAGAATGGAGCAGCTGTCCGCGAAATTACTGGGCGGTCTTGATGCACATCCTGCGACCGCGATAATTGTCGTCGCTATGAGAAGCTTTATTTTCATAGCATCTAAAGAATCAAAAGACATAATGGATGTCAAGTTAAAGCAGCAGATGGGCCAAATGATGGCATTATGGTTAATCGATCATAAGTTTGATCTGGGGTGGTTCCTTTTGCTCCAGGGCGTCCTCAATGCTTCCTTCATCTTCCATCTGGATTTTTTCAATCACATCAACCTTGGAAGTAATTTTCCGGGAAGACGTAGCAATCTGATCAATGGTTTTATCGGCCCGCTCAAAATGTTTTCTTAAACTTTCAACCCGTTCATCAAGACGCCCGACATCTTCAAGCAGCGTGGTCACATGTTTCTGGATAATACCGGCCTGTTCCCGCATACGGGCATCTTTAAGAATGGCTCTTACAGTGTTTAACGTCGCCATTAATGTTGTCGGACTGACAATCCAGACTTTTGCCCTGAATGACTTTTCCACCACATCAGCATAATTTGCATGAAGCTCCGCATAAACCGCTTCCGACGGCAAAAACATCAACGCAGATTCCGCCGTCACGCCATTGATGATATATTTATCGGAAATATCCTTCACATGTTTTAAAATATCTGCCCTGAAAAGGCGCTGCGCATTTTTAAACTCAATCTCGTTTTCGGCCTTATGAAGCCTGTGATAACTTTCAAGCGGGAATTTGGCGTCAACAACGATCGACCCCGGTGGATTGGGAAGTTTGATAAGGCAATCGGCTCTTTTTCCGTTTTCCATTGTGGCCTGGAATTCATAAGCATTCGGCGGCAAAATTGACGAGACCAGATCATTAAGCTGGATTTCGCCAAAAGCACCACGCGCCTGTTTGTTAGATAATATTTCCTGCAAGCCTACCATTTGCCCGGAAAGATCGGTGATATTCTTCTGTGCCTGATCAATGACCGCCAGACGTTCTCTCAGCTTTTCAAGGCTTTCGCCTGTTTTAACACCGGTTTTTTCGAGACTGTCACCCACCCGCTGGCTCACCGCATCAAGCCGCTCGTGCATTGTCCTTTTAAGCTCTTCCTGCGCCTGCGCATGGTTTTCACTCATAACCTGAATTCGGCTTTCAAGACTTGCATTCGCTCTCATAATCTCGGCAATATACTGATTGGCATTTTCGGCGGCGATTTGGCGTTCGTGGCTGTCCATTCTGGCGCGTCTGTTGACCATAAAAAGCACAACCACCAGCAGCAGGACTATTGCTACCATGCCTATCAATATCATCATATTCTGATCAATTAACACGAATGTCCGCTCCTTATAGTCTTGACCTTATCCTCAACACATATTACCTACCATTTAAGAGATTAAAAGGATAAGATGAATAATTATGGCAATTTTACCCATTGTGACAGTACCCGACCCATTACTGAAGAAAATATCCGAACCGGTTAAAAAGGTCGATGATAAGCTAAGAGCATTCATGGATGATATGCTTGAAACCATGTATGACGCTCCCGGCATCGGGTTGGCCGCCGTACAGGTGGGTAAGTTATGGCGCATTCTTGTGATTGATATTGCCCGTGATGAAGAAGATCCAAACCCAATGTATTTCGTCAATCCGGAAATCACCTGGACATCGGAAGAATTAAACACCTATAACGAAGGCTGCCTGTCTATCCCTGAACAATACGCGGAAATTGAGCGACCGGCCGAATGCAAAATAAAATTCCTTGATTACAACGGTGATGAACAGGAAATTCATGCAACAGGGCTTCTTGCCACCTGCGTTCAGCACGAAATAGACCATTTAAATGGCGTGGTATTTATCGATTATCTGTCCAAAATCAAACGTAGCATGTATGTCCGGAAAGTGAAAAAACTGGTCAAAGAAAACGAATAGGAGCTTTTTGATGCGCATCGTTTTCATGGGAACTCCTGATTTTTCAGTTAGTGCGCTAAGAGCAATTTTAAGTGCCGGGCACAAGGTTATTGCCGTTTACAGCCAACCACCGCGACCCGCCGGAAGGGGCAAGAAAGAAAGACTATCCCCAGTTCATGAATTGGCGGCTTCACTTGATATCCCTGTTTATACCCCCCTTAATTTTAAAGAAACTTCAGAGCGCGAAAAATTCAGATCACTAAAACCGGATGTCGCCGTTGTGGTCGCTTATGGTCTGTTACTGCCGCAGGAAATACTGGATACGCCAAAATATGGCTGCCTTAATATTCATGCGTCCCTCCTGCCAAGATGGCGTGGTGCTGCACCGATCCAGCGGGCCATTATGGCCGGTGATCATGAAACCGGTATCGGTATCATGCAGATGGAAGCGGGCCTTGATACCGGACCCGTTCATCTTGAAAAACGAATTAATATAGAAAACTATGATACCGCCGGCAGCCTGCATGATAAACTTTGCATACTTGGCGCAAAAGCCATCGTTGAAGTACTGGATAAATTACCCCAGAGCACACCTATCGCTCAAAGTGAGCATGGCATAACATACGCCAAAAAAATTGATAAATCAGAAGCTCATATAAATTGGTCTTTACCCGCCGAAACCATTAAAAATCACATTCATGGTCTATCCCCCTTTCCCGGCGCATGGAGCGAGGTAAATGGTGAGCGGCTTAAAATACTTGGCGCGGAAATTTCTGAACAGACCGGAAAGGCAGGGCAGATGATTGGGGTACCGCTGATTATTGCCTGTGGCGATAAGTCACTTTCTATAACCCGCGCCCAACGACCGGGAAAAGGACCTATGGATATTAATGCGCTTATGAATGGATTTGCACTTGAAATTGGGGCTAAATTCTCATGAGCGGACTTTACCGTTTTAAGCTGACCCTTGAATATGACGGCGGTAATTTTCACGGCTGGCAGCTACAGGAAAACGCCCCGAGCATTCAGGAAGAACTTGAAAAGGCTGTCTTTAATTATTGCCAGACAGATTGCCGTTTTTACGCGGCCGGTCGTACGGATGCCGGGGTCCATGCCTTGGGTATGGTTGTTCATGTTGATATCCCGCGAAATGAAAAACCCTATAAACTGATGGAGGCCCTAAATTATCATCTTAAAGGCGTACCCATTTCAGTGCTGGATTCCGAAGCGGTAACTGAAGATTTCCATGCCCGCTTTTCGGCAAAAAAAAGATATTACCGATATCACATCATTAACAGACGGGCGAAATTAAGCCTGATGCAGGGGAAGGCCTGGCACGTAAAACAGCCGCTTGACGCCGATGCCATGCATGACGCCGCACAGGTTTTGGTGGGAAAGCATGATTTTACGACCTTCAGAAGTGTACAGTGTCAGTCAAAATCCCCCTTAAAAACCCTTGAAAAACTTGATGTCAGCCGTGATGGTGAAAATATATATATTGATACGACGGCCATTTCCTACCTTCACCATCAGGTCCGCTCAATGGTTGGCTGCCTTTATTATGTAGGCCGGGGCAAATGGAGCAAGGATGATCTTCAAAAAGCGCTTAAAGCCGCTGACCGAAATGCACTGGGCTATAACGCACCGCCGGACGGGCTTTATTTTATGAAGGTAGATTATGAATAGTATCAAGCATTCCCTGATAAATTTCAGGGTCCAGAATTTTTAGTACGATTATACGCACAGACTGACTGAATAATATATCAAACAGCAACACCCCTACTGCAAGCGCACCACTGATCTGGAGCGAAATCCTGTACATAAACCACCCTGCAAAAATACCAAAATAAAAGCTGATGATTATGAGAACCACAGATGACATTATATTCTGTGGTGCCAGCAGATTGATAATAAGCGTACTTAAAACCAAAATATTAAAGCTGGCCGCTGACACCCAGTTATTGGCAATTACCATCGAGGGATAATTGGTATTGATATTCATATATCGGGTAAAATAGTACATCACAAATGCATTAAGCGGCAGAGTAATGAAAAAGAATATCAGTTCCGTAGCAAACAGCGGTTGCCCCATTCCTTGTGTCCGGTAAATTAGGTTTAATATAAAAACCGGCAGCATAACCGCAATAGCCCAGAAACTTTTCCAGAAACCGTCCGATGACAGGTCAAAATAATCCATTGCTTTTGGATTAATCTGTATCACTTTCCATGCAGCAAAAAGCGACCGGAGAATATAATTGGGCAGGCTTATTTCATTATTTTCATTCATTTTATTTCGCAAAATAGCTGTTTAACATATGGATGTAGATATTTTTCAGTAAATAAAGATCATCAATATCTACACATTCATTTACCTTGTGAATTGTTTTATTAATAAGGCCGAATTCTGCTACCGGACAGTAATTTTTAATAAATCTGGCATCGGATGTTCCGCCTGACGTGCTAAGCTCAACATTTTTTCCTGTTACTTCATATATAGAGCGGCGGATCAGTTCGCTTAAAGTGCCTTCTTCTGTCAGAAAGGCATCTCCTGATACTTTTATATCAAGCGTATAATGCCCACCGTCACTTTCACAGATATCCTTAATCCATTCAATCAGTTCATCAGCCGTATGCTCATTATTAAAACGAATATTGAATTTTGCACTTGCATCCATCGGGATGACATTTGTCGCCTGATTTCCAACATCAACACTGACAATTTCCAGATTGCTTGGCTGAAAAAATTCATTGCCCTGATCAAGATCGGTACAGATTAATTTATCAAGTACTCTGACCAGCCTTGGGATCGGGTTATCCGCAAGGTCCGGATAGGCCACATGCCCCTGGGTGCCATGTATGGCAAGCGTTCCGTTGAGGCTCCCCCTTCTGCCAATCTTTGCCATGTCGCCAATTTCTGAAACATTGGTCGGCTCCCCGACCAGACAGATATCAGGAATGTCACCGTGGTTTTTAAGCCATTCCAGCATTTTTACTGTGCCGTTGATGGCCGGTCCTTCTTCGTCACCAGTTATGAGCAAACTGATTGATCCCTGATCATTTATTATTTCTGAAACGGCCGCAACAAATGCGGCAATGCCCCTTCATATCACTGGTACCGCGACCATAAAGTACGCCGTCTTGAACGATGGCATCAAACGGGCCAAAGATCCAGTCTTCAAGGGCGCCTACCGGAACAACATCTGTATGGCCGGCATAACAAAAATGAGGGCTGCCAGTTCCACGCCGCGCGTAAAGATTGTCCACTTTTGGTGTGTCCACATCTTCAAACAAAAGCCGCGTACAATTAAATCCAAGACTTTCAAGCGTGTGCTGCAAAGTATCCAGTGCACCCTCATCCTTTGGAGTTATGCTGGGGCATTGCACCAGTTTTTTTGTTAACTCCACCGGATCGATTATCATGGATTAATCTCTCAGCAGATCATTGATTGACGTTTTTGAACGGGTTCTCTCATCAACGCGTTTGACGATCACGGCAGCATAAAGATTTGGCCCCGGAGTTCCATCTTTTAATGGCTTGCCGGGAAGTGTGCCTGGCACCACTACACTATAGGCAGGGACCCTACCCATGAAGATTTCTCCGCTTTCGCGGTCAATAATTTTTGTTGAAGCGCCAATAAACACGCCCATGCTGAGCACTGCACCTTCCTCAACAATCACGCCTTCGGCCACTTCGGAACGCGCACCGATAAAACAGTTATCCTCAATAATGACCGGACCGGCCTGTAATGGCTCGAGCACACCGCCAATTCCAACGCCTCCTGAAATATGAACATTTTTGCCAATCTGCGCACAGGACCCGACCGTCGCCCAGGTATCAATCATTGCTCCCTGGTCAACATAGGCCCCCAAATTGACAAATGACGGCATAAGCACGACATTCGGCGCTATATAGGCAGAATGGCGGACAACCGCATTGGGAACTGCCCTAAACCCCGCCTTATCGAAACGCTCACGGTCCCATCCTTCAAATTTCGATGGCACTTTGTCGTACCAGCGGCTTTTATCGCCCGGTCCACCGGCAATCGTGCCAATTTCATTTAAGCGAAAAGAAAGAAGAACAGCTTTCTTAAGCCATTGATGAACTGTCCAGACACCACCCTCTTTTGATGCCACGCGCGCCTTTCCGTCATCAAGCATATTTAGAGCCTCTATGACCGCGTCACGAACCTGCCCCCGTGTCGACGGGTTAAGCGTGTCACGATCTTCCCAAGCCTGATTTATGACAGTTTCAAGTGACTGATCGTGCATTGTATCTTCCTTCTAAATAATATTAAATATGCAGAACATATCCACAAACACCCTGCTGTCAAGTTATTGTGCAGAACTGACCACATTCTTTAGCCATTCGGGCAAATTCGGGGTGATATAATCTATATTCTGACCATTCTGGCCGTTATCTGACCAATGAGCTCCGGTTGGCACCCACACTGTTGCCATTCCTAGTTCCGCTGCCGGATTTAAATTGCCTGCAATATCTTCAATCATTACAGATTTTCTGGGATCTATGGAAAATTTTTCAACCATTTTATGATAACTCCTGATGTCCGGCTTGGGCAAAAATTCAGCATCATGAATATCAAAAATATCTTTAAATTTCCCCGAAAGACCAATTCGTGCGAGCACATCATTGGCATAGCTGGTTGAAGCGTTTGTATATATAAATTTCTCACCCGGCAGTTTTTCTAATGCCGCATTAAGCGTGTCGTCAACTTTTAGAACCGAAAAATCAATATCATGTACAAAATCGAGATAAGCATAGGGCTCAATCCCATGCTCCGTCATCAGTCCGCGTAATGTTGTTCCATGGGTCATAAAAAAATGCTTCTGGCGTTTTTTTGCCTCGTCATAGGAAATGTTAAACATATCCTGAATAAAAAGACCCATTTTATGATCAACCTGCGTGAACAAATCGGCCCCATGCGGATAGAGTGTATTATCAAGATCAAAGACCCAGTATTTTATACTTTCAAGATCGGGGGCCCTTACTGCATTTTTTATCAGCATATTTAAATCGTTTCTTCCTAGCGTAAACTAAATATTAATACAAAATCGTTAGCCTTCATTCTAATAAAATTTTGAGTAATAAGTAACAGAATAAATCGATTTGGGCACCATGGACAGTAATATTGCACGTATCCTGACAGAAGCGATTAAAGCAGAACATAGAGATATTTCTAAAAATGTCGGCACAATTCAGGAAAGCAATTATGAACATACTTATCTTCTGGAAGACATTATTGAAAATTTAAGCGGTCCCGCATTGGTGACTGATGAATCATTAAATGTCCTTGAAAAAAATATTTATGCCGAAAGTCTGGTATCTGCTTTCCAAAGCAGAAATCCGACTTTGCATGGCATCGTTATTCGCTGTCTGACCAATGGCTGTCCGGAAAATCAAAAAATTACTCTCGAGGATGAAACCGGAAGCCGTCATTTTGATCTTTATGCCTTTCCCGTAAAATCTGCATCTCTAAATAAAACGCAGGTATTATTATTTGGAAAAGACACCACGGTAGAGCAACATCTGACCAAAGCACTGGTACAGTCCCGCCAAATGTTTAAAGACCTAGTATCCTGTTCGACAGATTTTGCATGGGAAACTGATAATAAAGGCCGTTTCAAATATGTCTCGCCCAATGGCATACTCGGATATTCAGCCTATGAGCTAAATGACAAAAGAGCCGCTGATCTAATTGTTGGTGAAGGCGACATAAACCCTTTTGATACGCTTGATATTATTCACGATGTAGAAATATGGCTTCAAAGAAGCGATTCCACTTTTGCCTGTGTACAGGTTTCAGCAAATCCGATTATTGATAATAATTCCACCTGGCAGGGCGCTCGAGGTGTTTGCCGTGATGTCACCGAAATGCGTGAACGTGAAGCGTCGCTTCGACGCGCGCGAAAAAGTGAACAGGTCCTCAAAAAAATTATTTCAACCATCCGTGACGAAGTTGAACCATCAAAAATATTGCAGACAACGGCAAATGCTGCTCTCGACGGTATCACCGCAGAAGACTGCTATATTGCCCAGATAAACAATCTTGGAAATGGTAGTTTTGATACTGTATTAAAGGCCAAAAGCGGCGAAAACACATCCACTTCACGTTATAACAAGATAATAAAACGCGCTATGACAATTTTTGACAGTGCGGGCGAAAAAACACCTCCAAGTTTCATCGAAGAAATTATTGATGAAAAATCAGTATTAATAGGGTTTTCAAAACATCACAGTAAAATTAACGGTGTAATGCTCGTCACACTGGATAATGAGAAAAAAAGCTGGAACAAAGATGAAAAATCACTGTTCATGGGTGTAACCAGCCATCTTGGCATTGCCTTTGAGCAAATAAAAAATTATGAAAAACTGGAACGTCTTTCCAATACGGATGAACTTACGTCACTGTTAAATCGTCGGGCTTTTACCGATAAGGTGAATAAGCGACTTGTTATTCAGAACCGAACCCGGCAAACCTGCGCCCTGCTTTATATTGATCTTGATAATTTTAAGTATGTCAATGACACACACGGCCACGCAACCGGCGATCAGGTTCTCATAAAACTTTCTGAAATATTACAGAAAAACACGCGCACAGCAGATTTCTGCAGTCGTCTGGGTGGTGATGAATTTGCTGTCTGGCTTGAAAATATTGATGAAAAAAGCGCCATGAACCATGCCGATCGGATACTAGGGTCCGTTGATGAACTGAAGGCAATTTCTGATAATCCTGATAAGCCTCTCTCACTTTCAATTGGTATAGCCTTAAGTGAACCGGGATCATCTCAAAAACTGGAAAGCCTGATGGATCGTGCTGATAAAGCCCTTTATTCCGTTAAAAGAAATGGCAAGTCAGGAGCGTCTTTAAGTAACGAATAATTACTTTGGGGAATAACAGGAAAATATGAAATTCTGGATCAGGTAAATGATAAAAAATTTATTTAGAAAAAAAGACAACCGGGAAGAAGAACTCACTTCCTATGAAGAAGCACGCAAAGCTTTGGAAGCCAAAAAGCGCGATGATAAGATGATCCTGGCCAGCGGTGATAATACACCGCAGGAAGTTCTTTATTATCTGGCAGAAGATGAAGATCCTGACATCCGGAAAAAAATCGCAGCAAATCCCAATACACCCTATAAAGCTGACGAGATTCTCTCAAACGATATTGATGAAGAAGTAAAACACGAACTGGCACGAAAAATTACCCGTTTCTTTCCGAATATCTCTGACGAGGGTGCTAGACAAATTCGTGATAAAGCAATTGAAATGATTGAAAAGCTCGCCAATGATCAGTTGCCATCCGTCAGACAAATTCTTGCCGAAGAATTAAAATCATCAGACAGTATCCCAAAGCATATTGCCCTGAAACTGGCCAATGATGAAATTTTATCGGTATGCGCCCCGATACTTGAATATTCCCCTTTATTAAGTGATGCCGACCTCAAGGAAATCATTGCAGCAACCACATTAAGCGGTGCACTGGAAGCCATTGCCAACCGAAATGACCTAAGCGGTGATGTCTGTGATGCCATAGCATCAACACTGGAAATTCCGGCAGTTGCCAATCTGCTTGCCAATCAGAACGCCCAGATCCGTGAAGAAACACTTGATAAAATTATAGATCAGGCACAGGAAAAAAATATTGTCGCCTGGCATGAGCCCTTAGTTAAACGCCCCAGCCTTTCCATAAGAGCCATGAAACGGATCGCCACATTTGTTGCATCATCTCTGGTGGACATAATGATTACCGATAACCATCTTGACCCTGAACAGGGTAAAGAATTGCTGATCCGGGCACGGGACCGGATTTCAAATGAAAATGCTGAAAATAGCGATAAACGATCCCTATCCGAACAGGCTGCCGATTTGTTTGAGCGCGGTATCATAGACGATGAATTCATCCAGAATGCGATTAAGAACAAACAACGCGAACTTGTTATACAATCCCTTATAATTATGTCAAACTTACCCGATAATTCAGTCCGCAGCATTTTGAACAAGAAAAAAGGATCAATTATTGTTGCGTTGGCATACAGAGCCGGGCTTAGTATGAGAACCGCACTTCAAATGCAATCCGATCTGGCATTTGTGCCAACGGCCGATTTTGTAAATGCCAAAAATGGTATTGATTTTCCAATGTCACACGACAAAATGGAATATGAAATAGCCCTTTATGAATAACTTTAATTCAGCAATACATTTATTTCTGGATTAAAGTTCCCGCACCATGTTCGGTGAAAAGCTCCAGTAACAGGGCATGTTCAACACGGCCATCAATGATGACTGACGCACCAACGTCATCATGTATTGCTTTAATACAGGTTTCCACTTTAGGGATCATACCGCCGATTATGGTCCCGTCCTCTATTAATGCTTTGGCCATATCCTCATTCATATCGGCAATCAGATTTTTATCTTTGTCAAGAACACCCACCACATCGGTCAGAAGCAATAACCGCTCTGCTTTTAACGCACCGGCAATTGCACCGGCCATTGTATCAGCATTGATGTTATAGGTTTCCCCCCCTTCACCCAAGCCGATTGGGGCGATGACAGGTATAACCGGAGATTTTTCAAATGAACGAAGAAATTCCGCATTGACATGTTTTGGTTCTCCGACATATCCGAGATCGAGTATCTGCTCAATATTTGAATCAGGATCTTTACGCTTTCGTTTTAAAGGCTCCGCAATAACCAGACCACTGTCTTTTCCGGAAAGGCCGACGGCTTTACCGCCTATTTTGTTTATGGCACCGACAATGGATTTATTGATGCTTCCAGAAAGCACCATTTCGACGATTTCTATTGTCGCTTTATCTGTCACACGAAGTCCGTCAACAAATGAGCTTTCAATTTTGAGCCGTTCAAGCATACTGCCAATCTGTGGTCCACCACCATGAACAACGATTGGGTTCATCCCCACCTGTTTCATCAGGACGATATCACGGGCGAAATTTTCAGATAATACTTCATCGACCATGGCATGGCCGCCATATTTAATAACAAAGGTTTTGCCGGCATGACGTCGCATATAGGGAAGCGCTTCTGTAAGCGTTCTTGCTTTTCTTAACATTACCTGTCTGTCAATTTTTCCGGTCATTTCCCACTCCCTGTCATTTTAAGCCCTATAACATTTCAGCAATAATTGCCCGCAATTCGTCCAGACCATATCCCTTAACAGCGCTGGTAATCAATACTTTTGGATGGGCAGCAACATTCTTTGAAATTTCTTTCTGCGTTTTTGTGAGTGTCTTTTCCATTTCAGACATCTTCACCTTATCGGATTTGGTCAATACAATCTGATAGGAAACAGCCGTTTCATCAAGCATGGACATTAGTTCACGATCACTGTCCTTTAATCCGTGACGCCCGTCAACAAGGACAAAAACTCTTCTAAGATTTGGCCTTCCGCGAAGATATTCACGCATTAACTTGACCCAGTCATTAACCAGTTTTTTCGACACTTTGGCATAGCCGTATCCAGGAAGGTCAACCACATAAAGTCCGTCTTTTTCCCGGTCGCCGAGGAAGAAAAAATTGAGCTGCTGTGTTCGGCCCGGTGTGTTTGAAGTTCGGGCAAGCCCGTTTCGGCCCGTCAGTGCATTTAGTAGGCTTGACTTGCCCACATTGGACCGGCCCGCAAAAGCAATTTCTACCGCGTCTGGTTCAGGAAGCTGCGAAAGAGATGCGGCCCCAAGCAAAAACTGGCAGTCACTACAAAAAAGCAGGCGCCCTCTTTCCAGATACGCTGCCTGCTCTTCAGCCGTTTTTTCGTGTTCTGTCAATGGCTCAGCTTTCTTTTGCCTCAACCCTGCGCATAATCACCCATTGCTGGCATATAGTCAGGATATTGTTCCAGGTCCAGTAAATCACCAGACCAACAGAGAAACCAGCCAAAATAAATGTGAACATAATTGGCATAAACGTAAATATTTTCTGCTGAACGGGGTCAGCCATTGGCGGGTTTAATTTTTGCTGCAGATACATCGTTATTCCCATCAGAACCGGAAGTACACCAATTGCCAGAAACCCTGTCGGATGCCAGGGAATAAGTCCAAAAAGATTGGTAACCAGCATCGGGTCAGGTGCGCTCAGATCACGGATCCAGCCAAAAAATGGTGCATGACGCATATCTATTGTCACATAAAGCACTTTATATAATGAGAAGAAAACAGGTATTTGAATAAAAATGGGAAGACAGCTTGCCAACGGGTTTACCTTTTCCTTTTTATAAAGCTCCATGGTTTCCTGCTGCATACGGGCGCGATCATCACCGAATTTCTCTTTCAGCTTCTGCATCTTTGGCTGCAGTTTTTTCATGCGTCCCATGCTTTCATATTGTTTATTGGCCATTGGAAATAGAAGCCCCTTAATCACAAGAGTAAGAAGCAATATGGCAATACCGAAATTACCGACTATACCGTAGAAGAAATGCAAGGTCAGATAAATCGGCTTGGTAATAAAATGAAACCATCCCCAGTCAATGGCATAATCAAGCATCTTAACGCCTTCAACATCTGTATAATGTTCAAGCAGCGCAACTTCTTTGGCCCCTGCAAAAAGACGGGCTACTTTTCCTGCCGATGCTCCAGGTGCGATCGAAACAGCATTATTAACAAAATTTACGTGAAACTGTTCACCGTTATTTTGTGTGGTGCGGGAAATATTTGTTGTGAAGCTCTCTTTCTGATCAGGGATAAGCGCAACAAGCCATTCCTTATCCGTAATGCCGTCCCAACCACCTTCAGTCACTTTTTCCGGCTCAAAAGTTTCTTTCTCAAGGTCTTTATAGGTGATTTCCTCTTTACCTTCATCTCCAACCCTAAGTGGGCCTTCATGAAGAATGAAGCGGGCATTACTGTCACCACCGCCTTCTCGATAAATCCTGCCGTATGTTGCCATAGTAACCGCAGAATCCGTATTATTCTGGACACGCTGGTCTATCGTGAACATATAATTCTGATCAAGGGAGATTTCACGTGTAAATAAAAGACCTTCGCCATTGTCCCAGGTAAATGTCACCGTATCATCCGATGTCAGGGTCGATTTATTGGCTGTCCAGACGGAATCGGCATCCGGTTTTTTCCCGTCCCCAACCCAGCCAAAATCTGCAAAATAGGCTTTGGCGGTATTATAGGGACTAAGAAGTGTGACGATCGGGGAATCCTTTTCCACAGTTTCTCTATAGTCTTTTAAGGAAAGATCATCGAAACGAAGACCTTTAAGACTAATGGTTCCCTGAAGTCTGCCACTATCAATTCTAACATTGTCACGACCAGCGACCACATCATTCCGACTGACGTCGATGTCTTTAACTATAGGCGCTGCCATGCCGGGAATGCTCCCGCCAACATCATTGGCGGAATTGATATCCGGGATTCCCGCAATTTCGGATGATCCTGCCGCCGCGACCTGTTCTGTTGCAGTTTGCTCATCCACTTTCGATTTGTTGCCAAAAAAATACTCCCAACCAAACAGGATGATGATGGTCAACACAATCGCCAATATGAAATTACGGTTTTCTTCCATTATACTATCTCTAATTTTTGCCTAAGAAGTCGGCACTACAATTACAATTTTCTGATCCATCCTTATTTTTAGGCAGTACCGGATCATAACCACTGCCGCCCCAGGGGTGACATCTTAATATTCTTTTTAGTCCAAGCCAGCCACCTTTAAGGGGACCATGAATTTCTATTGCCTCCATCGCATAGGATGAACATGTCGGCAAATAACGACACTTCGGCCCCAGCAATGGTGAAATGACATACTTATAGACAGTAATCATTGCTTTCAAGAAATAAGACAAAATCTTACTTAAATATTTTATCAGGGAGGAAAAAATCACCGGTCATTGGTCCTTTTATCGTCTGGTTCAACATGTAGTCTCTTCAACGACCATTTCAAGTCACGAATCAATTCAATATAGGGACGCTCTGTAATTTCCTTTCTTGCTATAAGCACATAGTCGTGATTTTTGACACCATTTTCAGACATAACCAGTTGCGCGGCTTCACGCATTCTTCTTTTGGCGCGGTTACGCAATACCGCATTACCGACCTTTTTGCTTGCTGTATACCCCACTCTGATTTTGTCAGAAACATTGTCTTTCTGCTTTGCCACCTGCAGGATTATTGCTGGTGAGATCCACTTTTTTCGCGTTTCTGCCACCCGAAGAAAATCACTTCTCTTCTTAAGAGTTTCAATTTTTTTTCTTTTATTATCAATAGCTTGTGACATCATATAAAATCCACAAAAAAACCGGTCACTCAAATGAAGGACCGGCTTTCGAAATCGTGTCTAACGACTAATCAGTGTAATTATGCTGACAAGCGTTTACGTCCTTTCGCACGGCGGGCAGCAAGAACTCGTCTTCCACCAACTGTCGCAGAGCGCGAACGGAAGCCATGACGGCGTTTACGAACCAGAGCACTTGGTTGATATGTACGTTTCACTGGACTTCTCCAACTGCCTAAGAGGCGATTAAATTAATTTTTATTCGTGCCTGTGGCCGAATGCGTTTATGAAACCGGGTGTATAATAGGTATGATACTATAAGTCAATGCCTCTATAGCGATAAATACCATAAAATAAAAACAGTCAATTATTCACGATCACATATCTGTGAATAGAAGTTATTTCAACAGTTTATTATAGTTCAATAGGGTTATTTCCGCTACAGTAATCAGGTGAATGCGAAAACTGAAAGTAACCAAATGAATTTAAAACGATACATCCCTGTTGCTGTTCTGGCTATTGGTCTTGGTCTGGCTATATATTTTGATGTTGATAAATTCTTTTCATTTAAAGCCATCGGTGAAAATTATGCCACATTGAAAAACTTTATCGATGATCAGTATGTCTTAAGCCTGCTTTCCTTTTCACTTATTTATATTCTTTCAGTCGCCTTTTCTATTCCCGGGGCATCCGTTTTATCCCTGCTCTATGGTGCTCTTCTGGGAACATTTGTTGCCGGATCACTCATTGTTGTCTCGGCAACGATCGGCGCCACACTTATTTTTCTGGCAGCAAAATATGCGCTTCAGGATAGTCTTAAAAAGCGCGCCGGACCGTGGCTTTCAAAAATGAGGGACGGATTTAATGAAAATGCCGTCAGCTATCTTTTATTCTTAAGATTGGTTCCTGCCTTTCCTTTTTTTGTCGTCAACATTGTGCCTGCCTTTATGGGGGTTAGTCTCCGGTTATATTTTATCACCACGCTCGTTGGCATTATTCCCGGGACATTTGTCTATGCCAGTATTGGAAGCGGGATTGGATATATTCTTGAGCAGGGTAAAACACCCGATCTTTCCATTTTACGATCACCTGAAGTCATCGTGCCGCTTGTTGCTTTAGGGCTATTGTCCCTGATGCCAATTATTATTAAAAAAATTAAGGGATCACGCCCCGCATGACCAAAATTATAAAAGCGGATATTTGCATCATAGGCGGTGGAAGCGGTGGATTAAGCGTTGCTGCCGGTGCTGCGCAACTTGGAAAAAACACTGTCCTGATCGAAGGTGGTAAAATGGGTGGTGACTGCCTGAATTACGGATGCGTTCCTTCAAAATCCCTGCTTGCGGCCGCACAGGCAGCTCAATCATTCAGAAATGTCGGGGCCTTTGGCATAAAAGCAACAGACCCTGATATCAATTTTTCCAAAACGCATGATTATGTCCATAATGTCATTGCCGGCATTGCGCCACACGATTCGATAGAACGGTTTGAAGGTCTGGGTGTTACAGTTATCCCCGAATACGGAAGCTTTATTGATCATAAAACGATTAAAGCCGGTGATAATATAATTAAGGCAAAACGCTTTGTTATCGCCACCGGGTCATCACCAAGCATTCCACCTATATCAGGACTGGATAAAACGGACTATCTGACGAATGAGACTATTTTTGATTTAAAAGAGGCCCCTGAACATCTGATTATCATCGGGGGCGGACCTGTTGGACTTGAAATGGCACAAGCACATAAACGGCTTGGTTCAAAGGTAACTGTTATCGCTCTTGATTTTATGGAAAATGACGATCCGGAGCTCGTTAAGATACTGCTTAAAAGTCTGAGTGATGAAGGAATAGATTTCAGGGAAAAAGTCACCATTAAAAAAATTAATGGCGGTCAGGGGCAAATCTCAGTCACCCTTGAAAACGAAATTATTAATGGCACACATTTACTGATCGCCACAGGAAGAAGAGCGAATATCGACAGGCTAGATCTTGAAAAGGCCGGTATTGAATATAACAGACAGGGAATTATCGTCGGCGCAAATTTAAGAACGAGCAATAAAGCCGTATATGCCATCGGCGATGTGACAGGAGGGCCCGGCTTCACACATAAGGCAGGGTATGACGCCGGGATAATTATCAGACGGATTATATTCGGCATGTTCTGGGCAAAGACCGATTATAAGGCTCTTCCCCATACGACCTATACATCACCGACACTTGCCGGTGTCGGCCTTCGTGAAGCTGAGGCACGTGAAAAATTTGGTGAAAATATAAAAATATTAAGATGGTCATATAACGACAATGACCGGGCAAAAGCAACGGGAACGACAAATGGACTGGTCAAAGTCATAACCAGCAAAAATGGTAAAATTCTAGGAGCGAGCATTGTTGGAACAGCGGCTGATGAACTCCTGGCGATCTGGATATTGGCAATAGAACAAGGTATAAAAATCAGTGCGATAGCCAATATGATCTACCCATATCCGACACTGGGCGAAATAAATAAAAGGGCAGCTTCTAGTTTTTATACAGCTTCCCTTTTTAGTGATAAAACAAAGATGATAGTCAGGATCCTATCCTTTCTGGGTTAAAAATATGTTTGAGAAACTAAAAAAACTATCTGTTAAAAAAAGTCTCTCGCTCAGACTGCTGCTTTTTACAATCTCTTTTGTACTCATTGCCGAGATCGTAATTTATGTGCCGTCAATTGCCAATTTCAGAGTGAACTGGATCAAACAGAAACTGGCAGAAGCCAACATTGCCATATTGGTTATAGAGGCAGCACCGGATTACATGGTGAGCAGGATGCTTGCAGATGAACTTCTTACATCAACAGAAAATTACGCAATTGTTAGAAAAATGGATGAGGAAAATCAACAGGCACTTACAGTTGTCGAGCCATTTAAAATATCTGCTCACTTTGATATGAGGAAAATTTCCTGGTACCAGTCTGTAAAAGATGCCTTCGTTACGCTCGCGAATTTGAATCGCAAAGGATATTTGATTGAGGCAACCGGGGATGCCAATGGTGAAGATTATGATGAGATTAGTATAGTCTTTAATGAAGAACTCCTCAGTAAGGCAATGTATGACTATTCATTTAACATAGCAATTCTGACCATCATAATTTCATTGCTGGTTGCTATGCTGCTTTATTATAATCTGCTCAATCTTCTGGTTAGACCTGTTACAGAAATCACCGAAAATATGATCGCTTTCAGACGTGCTCCTGAGGATCTCACCAAACGTCTTGACGCGGAAGACCGGGCTGACGAAATTGGTATCGTCATGCGCGAGCTGACAAAAATGCAGGATGAAATAAGAAAAGCTTTAAATCAGAAAAATCATCTGGCAAAGCTCGGCGGTGCCATCAGTAATATCAATCATGACCTTAGAAATATGCTTTCGAGTGCGCAACTTGTTTCAGATCATCTTAGTACAATTGACAATCCTGTGGTCCAACAACTGGCTCCACGCTTTGTAAAAGCCATTGACAGGGCTATCCGCCTTTGTGAAAACACTCTGCAATATGGTGGACGCGAGGTAGAGCATCTCAACATCAGAACTTTTAATCTCTATAATCTTGTGGATGATGTTTCAACGTCATTGGGTCTTCTGGATAATGAAAATATAACTCTGCATAACAAAATAAAAAAAGATCAAAAATTAAAAGCAGACAACGATCAGATATTCAGGGTTTTTATGAACATCTGCAGAAACGCCGTCCAGGCAATAGGCGAAAGCGGTAAAATAACGATAGAAAGTTTTATTGAGAATGACAAAATTATTATAGATATATCTGATGACGCCCTTGGTATTCCTGAAAAAATAAAAGAAAATCTGTTCCAGCCCTTTAAAAGTGGTAGTAGCGGCGGTACTGGTCTCGGGCTGGCAATTTCAAGAGAAATGATCGAAGCACACGGCGGGACACTTGATCTTTTAAAAAGTGACCCAAATGGAAGCACCTTCAGAATTACACTTCCCCTTCAGAATTAAATCAATTTTTCGGCAGTTCTGCAGTGGAATGATCAGTAGGCTGGGGCGTTGCCGTTAAAACGGTTACACCATTTGGCGCATGGAACCGATGCCATAATCCCTTTGGCACCACCGTCAGCATACCCGCTTTCATATTCAGCACTTCCGGCCCATCCCTGGTCAGGATAGAAAGATCTGCTTCACCCTTTAAAATATGGACAAGTTCATCGCCTGCATTGTGACGTTCCCACGGGCTGTCGCCGCTAAAACTGCCGGTAAAAACACCGCCCGTATCAAATGAGGCAAGTTTGGCAAAAGCAGCTGCCGATACTTCCACTGGCGTATTTTCATCTCTTCCTTCAAGCATTTTTAATTTTGAAAGCTCACTTTCAATATCTGCCGCCTTAATCTCCGTCATTGGGCCACAAACCCTTCCCGTCTCGGGTCTGCCCCTCCTTCCAGTGTACGTCCTCCATTTTCAGGGTATTTCAGCCTTATTCCGTGAAGACCGCTCATAAGGGTCACTGCCTGTACATCATGACCAAGCGCTTTTAGCGGATCAATCAGGCTTTCTGCGCTTGTGCCTTCCTCAACCAGGGCCGGTCCGTTACGGCTTAAAACATGCGGGGCGCTTATTGCTGATTGAACATCCATATTCCAGTCAAGCACATTAATCACCGTCTGGGTGACATAATCAATAATGCTAGCGCCGCCAGGTGAGCCAATAATAAGCACGGGACGATTCTGTTGATCAAAGATTATGCTGGGCGTTTGCGAACTCATCGGTCTTTTCCCGCCCTGCACCCGGTTTGCCACCAGCTTGCCATCTTCACCGATCGGGATAATTGAAAAATCCGTCAGCTCATTATTCAGCATAAAGCCTTCCACCATCAGACGGCTGCCAAACATGCTTTCAACCGTTGCCGTCATAGAAACCACATGGCCCCATTTATCGGTAATACTGAAATGGGTTGTCGAGGGAATATCAAGCACATACCCTTCCCCGTAATCCAGCGCCATGTCAGATGGGGGCTGGCCATATGGCGCTTTTCCCATTGATGTACCTGGCTTGATCAGCCTTGCCCGCTCAGCAAGATATTTGGGATCAATCATTCCATGATAAGGAACATCAATAAAATCCGTATCCCCGGTATACTGGTTACGGTCCGCATAGGCGAGGCTCTCCGCCTCAAGAATAAGATTATAAGCTTCCGGCGAATGCGGCTTCATTTGCTGGATATTAAATTTTTCCAGCATCCCGAGCGCCGCGATCATTGTGGTGCCGCCTGAGGACGGTGGCGAAATAGAACAGACTTTATAAACACGGTAACGACCACAAAGCACATCACGCTCTTTTGCCTTATAATTGGCCAGGTCGCTGATTTCCAGTTTTCCCGGATTATTGGGTGCATTTTTAATGGCAGAAACAATTTTTTCAGCAATCTCGCCCGTATAAAATGCTGATATTCCCTCATTGGCAATGCGCCTTAGAACCGCCGCCTGTTTTGGATTTTTAAGAAGATATCCTGCTTTAAGCGGCTGACCGGCTTCGTCATAAAAATAGGCCCGCGATTCCGGCACCAGCATCAGCTTTTCATCAATAGTAATATAATGCTCAAGCCGCGGGGAAACGATAAAGCCTTCTTCGGCAAGGCGTATGGCCGGCTCAAACACTTCCGCCCACGGCAGCACGCCATGACGGTCATGGGCCATTTTGAGTGCGGCCAAAGCCCCCGGCACCCCAACCGAAAGCCCGCCATAGATGGCATCAAGTTTCACATATCCCGGCACATCCGTCACTGATTTGAACAAATCCGGCGTCGCCGCCATGGGGGCTGCTTCACGTCCATCATAAAAATTAAGCTGTTCATTCGATGGCTTGCCCGGATCAAAATGGAGTAGGAAGGCCCCACCGCCAATTCCTGATGACTGTGGCTCCACCAGGCTTAAAACTGTTTCCACCGCAATAGCCGCATCAACCGCACTACCGCCTTTTTTTAAAATCTCAAGCCCCGCTTTTGCCGCATAGGGATTAGCCGCCACCACCATCTGATTATCATAAGATGATTTGCCTGCCCCTTCCGCCTGCTGCATCAGTGCCAGATCAATGCTGTCTGGCGTGGCGGGAATAATTTCTTCAATTCTGTTTAAAAGCTGATTGGTAAGCTGTCTTTCCTTACCCGCCTGATCATTGCCGCCAATCTGACGGGATATGGTACGTAGTTTTGCCGAAAGCTCGTTAAGACGCGAAATTTCAAGCTCAACCCCGCGCCAGCGCATGGCTTTATCTTCATCCGGCGACGCTTCATACTGATCCATTGCTTTTGCAATATTCCCGGCATGGAACGGCAGATCCCGTTCTATTTCCTGAAGGCTAACCTGAATATCTAGTAGCGAAACGGATTTTTCTGCAAATGGCGGTGTGGCAAGACTCGATCCACTGCTTTCATCACTGATCTGGGTTGTTGCTTCTGGATCGGCTGTTCTTTTATTTTCCAGCTCGGCCCAGAGACTGTCAGCCTCCATTTTCGGCCATTCTGACTGCCCGCCTGATGAACACCCGACTAGAACACTCAGCAAAGCAGCACTGAGCAATCCGTTTAACATCTTATTAAATAAGGATTTTTTAGACTTAATCAATTTCCGCCCCGCCCTGTTTATTGTCGATTAAATTCAAGTTTAGTGGATGATAAACGTCGCGACAAGCATGCTTCGACTTTAAATTTCAAAAAAAACAGCTATATTTGTCAAATGAGGCTTGCATTACGCTTTCGATATGAGTAGGTTGCCTCACGCAAATTGAATGATCAGCGCTTGTAGCTCAGCTGGATAGAGTACTTGACTACGAATCAAGGGGTCGGGAGTTCGAATCTTCCCAAGCGCGCCATTCAGATCAAAGACTTGACTTTTTGCTCAAGTCTTTTTCTTTATTTAAGTATCGACCCTAATATACCGCGAAGCAATTTGTTGCCGAGACTGCGGCCGACACTGCGCGCCATGCTTTTTACAAAAGCCTCCCCGGCCGTCTGTCTGTTACTGGTGCGCGTTCTTAACCCCGCCTTTGCTCTTGACCCTGTTCGTGGCACGCTGGTGTAATTTGTCCTTTGACTTTCTTCTTCCCTGTTCTGCCGGTTTATTTTTTCCGCCATTCTTTCATGAAGAATTTCATGGGCAGAGCGCGGATCAAACGGCTCGGCGTAACGACGCATATTGATATCGTTATCAAGAATGGCTTTTCGCTCTTCATCCGTGGCTTTACCGATCCGTGAATGGGGTGGCCTGATCAGCACCCTTTCAACCGGGCTAGGAATGGCCTTATCCTGCAAAACGGAAACCAGCGCCTCGCCTACGCCAAGTTCGCTGATGACACTGACCGTATCAAGTTTCGGATTTTCCCGAAATGACTGAGCGGCGACCTTAACGGCCTTCTGTTCCCGCGGTGTATAGGCGCGAAGCGCATGCTGAATTCTATTACCAAGCTGCCCTAAAACCGTATCGGGAATATCCGACGGGCTCTGGCTGATAAAATAAACACCGACACCTTTCGATCTGATCAGCCGGACAACCTGTTCAATTTTTTCGATAAGGGATTTTGGCGCACTGTTAAAAAGCAAATGTGCCTCATCAAAGAAAAAGACCAGAACCGGTTGATCCGGGTCGCCAATCTCCGGCAGATTTTCAAATAATTCGGAAAGCAGCCATAATAAAAATGTGGAATAGACTCGCGGGCTGTTAATCAGTTTATCGGCGGCCAGTATATTGATCCGGCCCCGGCCATCTCGGTCAGTCGCCATAAAATCCTCGAGCGACAATGCCGGCTCGCCAAAAAACTGATCGCCTCCTTCACGCTCAAGCATAAGAAGCCGGCGCAATATGGCATTTACCGAGGCTTTCGACACACTGTAATTAAGACCCAGACTACCGGTATTTTCGCCTAAATATTCAAGTGTGGTTCTCAAATCCGCCAGATCAACAAGCAGGAGGCCTTCCTGATCAGCATATTCAAAGACCAGGGAAATGATGCTTTCCTGTGCTTCGTTTAATTCCATCAGCCGCGAGAGCAGCTGAGGCCCCATTTCAGAAATTGTTGACCGGACTGCTGTACCTTTTTTCGCAAAAACATCCCAGAAGGAAACCGGGTAGCCAAATTGGGTATAGCCGTCGATGCCGATAGATTTTACGCGTTCGTCAATTTTGGGGTGGGGCTTTCCAGCCTGGCTGATCCCTGAAATATCCCCTTTAACATCAGCCATAAAGACCGGAATGCCAAGATCTGAAAAGCCTTCCGCCAGACATTGCAGGGTGACTGTTTTGCCCGTCCCCGTTGCCCCGGCAATTAATCCATGTCTGTTGGCATAGCGGGGGTTAAGAAACACCTGCCCGGTTTCATTGCCCCCGATGAGAATCCCATCTTCCATTCCATAACCTCATTATAACGCTTTTTATTCACGGCGGCGTGGCAAAGTGCCGCGCGGCACATATTTGCGCAGGTTCATTTCCTCCACTTCAGCGCCGTAAATATTACCGTCCTCATCAGCTGTGACCCCTTCGGCACGGCTGAAGGCAACGCCCTTATCAGGGTCGGGAATAAAGGCGGTGACCCAGCCGGTCTTTGCGCTGCCTATACGGATGCCCCGGTCCCAGCCAGGATTCCGGGTACCACCGGAATTGCTTTCACTGTCGGCGACATAAAGGATATCATTTTTATCAATATAAACGCCACTAGGCCGGCCAAACTGACGCCAACTGTTGATAAATTCACCGTCCTGGGTAAATATCTGCACCCGATCATTATAGCGGTCAGCAACAAAAAGCCGCCCCTGGCTATCCATCGCCAGACTGTGTGGTTCATACATTTCACCGAACTCGGCCCCATCACCGCCAAATTCCATCAGATACTCACCCTTGCTGTTATATTTCACGACCCGGTTATTGCCTTTGGGCGAATGACCATCTGCAACAAAAATATCGCCATTCGGCGCCACCAGCACATCACACGGCTGATCAAATATATATTCGCCCTTGCCTGCTTTCCCAGCTTGACCAAGCGACATCAGAAGTTTCCCATCCGGGCTAAATTTATGAACCTGATGGCCAACGCCACGCTTCTCATCACCACGGCCGTCGGCGATCCAGACATTTCCTTCCTTATCCACATGAATGCCATGGGGCCAGACCATCATGCCTTTACCAAAGGTTTTCAGTATTTTCCCGTCCTGGCTGATCAGCATCACCGGGTCTATATCCGGCGTATCCATGCAGTTACCATTGCCACCACAGCGTTCCGCCGCCCAGATATTACCGTTCCCGGCATAATAAACCGTGCTTGTTGATCCCCATTTGCGTCCATCCGGCAGCTTGGCCCACACCCCGGGCACTTCCTCATAAGGAACATCCTGGGCCTTTGCGATCGAGCCCATTGAGAGGGCAGCAACACCGGCCAGTAAAGAAACACGCATTAATTTTGTCATAGTTATCATTAAATTTCTCCCACATATTTTTATTCACGATAAGGGTGAGGGACAAAAAGTCAATGAATTTAGAAATATGAATTACTAAAAACCGCTGACTTTCAAATACTTGTATGTTATGGTTAATTTTTTATTATGGGCAATTAACTAAACCGGGCATCACACATGACTAATTTCAAGACAAATTCTAAAATTTTATTTTCCGCACTTTTCATTTCACTTATTTCCACCCCTCTTTATGCCGGGGAAATCATTGAAATTATAAACAAAGACCTGCGCAAGAAAAACGCTCAGGAAGAAACCATGCAGGTGTTATTTTCAGACGGCAATATGAAAATGAAAGGCATGGAAGGCAACGAAATGATTTTCGACGGTGCCGCGCAAAATATGACTGTCATTTCCCATCAGGACAAATCCTACATGATTTTTGATAAATCAACCGCCGGTTCTGTTAAAAGCCAAATGGACGCCGCAATGGAAAAAGCACTGGCAAATGTTCCACCCGAACAGCGGGCTATGGTTGAAAAAATGATGAAGCAAAGAATGTCTTCTATGGGCGGACAACAGCAAATGCAGATGCCACAGGTAAAAACTGAAATTAAAAAGACAGGAAAGAATGACACCATCAACGGCTATGCCTGTGACTATTATGAAGCTTACCGGGGCGATCAGAAGCAGGGGGAATATTGCATCACATCCTGGTCTGATCTTGATGTGGGTGAGGATATTCAGACTTCCTTTAAAAATATGGCAGAATTCATGAAAGGATTCATGGAGGAATTAAGCAAAATGTCACCAGTCCGAATGGATGATAATCCGTTTAACTATATGAATGAAATGGAAGGCTTTCCCGTTTTAAGCCGTCAATTTTCAAATGGTCAGGCAACGCACGAGTCAATGCTGTCTTCCATCAGCAATCAGGATATAGATGAGAGCGAGTTTATAGCACCTGAAGGCTATAAACAAAGAAATTTAATGGGCCAATAAATCACCCGGCATGCTTTAAATTCTCATTATATCTTCGCGACATCCGAAGCTCGGTGCCATCTTTAAGAAATATATTCTTATCGCCATTGGATAAGGGCTGGATGCGGTCAATAAAATCGCGTCGGACAATTGATGACCGGTGAACGCGGGCAAAGTCCCGCTCACCAAGCCGGTCTTCAATTTCTTTCATTGTGGCTCTGAGCATGTAATTTTCTTTTCCGACATGAAGCTCAACATAGTTTCCCGCAGCTTCAACCCAGTCAACGGATTTGGGATCAATGAACTGAAACATCCCCGCCTTACTGACCATGATCCTTTCTTCGGAAGAATTTTCAATCTGCGCCTCGCCATGTCTTAATCTTAATATTTCCCGATAGCCGTAAATGACGATCAGAATAGAGATATAGGACATCAGGTCTTTACGATATTCATATAGAATAGTGTAATTAATATCGGTAAATTCGTAATTTTCCCCGGCCATAAAATAAACCAGCTTCCTGACCGTGACCATGCCGAGAATATGCAAAAAGGAAAACACCATACTTAACGGGATATGCATCAACAGCCGCTCCCGCCAGCTGCCGCTGGAAATGGGATAGCGTTCGTCAAACATTAAAATAAAAGGAAGCAGGATAAAGGCCACAATTGTACTTGAATATTCCCACACAAATGGTTTCCAGATATCCAGGGCTTCGCCCCTATCCTGAAATTCCATAATAAGTGATGTTGAACGCATCGCCGCATCGACAAGATAAAAACTGAAAGCAACCGCAAATAATTTCCAGTGTTTTTTGATGGTCTGGATCATCTATTCGCCCGCTCCTCTTATCACATTTTGATGCCGTTTGTCACAACCCGCGCCCCGAGTATCACAAATCCCGTCTCATTATCCCAAATGATTGGCTATCAGTCTCCAATAATCACATCATGATTTCAATGATTTATTTTTAGGAGAAAACAGATGACTGTAACTATCGATTTAAAGCAATTCAACAAACGACAATATTTTCTGGACTGGCTTAGGGTGCTTGCCTTTGCCTATCTGGTTTTTTACCATACCGGCATGATGTTTGTTGAATGGCCTTTTCATATTGAAAGCGGTCATGACAGCCGGCTTTTAAAATCGATAATGATGCTGACTTCAAACTGGCGGCTTGATCTTCTGTTTCTGGTATCAGGGGTAGCCATCAGTGTCATGACCATCAAAATGACCCTGACCGGTTTCTTAAAACAACGGCTGGTCAAATTGTTCGTTCCCCTGTTTTTTGCCTGCGCCGTTGTTGTCGCCCCGCAACCCTATTTTGAAGCCCTGCAAAAAGGGTTTATCGAACCAGGATACTGGCAGTTCTGGAGCGAAAAATATTTTCATTTTACCTGGCTGGACGGTATGCTGAGCCCCTGGCCGACGTATAATCACATGTGGTATGTGGCCTATCTGTTTCTCTATACTATACTGCTTATTCCTGTTATCGCCTATATCAACAGCAACAGGGGGATCACCCACCTGGCAAAATTTGAAAACTGGCTCAATAAAGGCACACGAATTTTATGGGCCCCATATCTGATTTATATTCCGGTCTATTTTTATAATGGCAATAATGAAGTTACCCACAACATTATAAAGGATAATTTTGGCCACTTTATTTTTGCCTATATTCTGGTCATGGGGGTTCTGTTTGTCCGGATGCCATCAATATGGCAGGCATTCGAGGATAATCGTTATAAATCAATGATTTTGGCCTTTCTTTCCTATGGCCTGATCATGATCAAATATAACTGGGATACTCCCCTTGATATTATTCCATGGGATCTGGTTGAAATGATTATCAAATGGTCATGGATTGCCATGTTGATTGGCTTTGCCAGACGTTATCTAAATTTTAGCAATGATTTTCTGCAATATGGAAATGGCATTGTTTATCCATTTTATATCCTGCATCAGACAGTGTTGATCATTATCGGGTATTATATCATTGACTGGGGAATGAATGGCATTTTTGAATATCTTGCTATTGCTTTTGGCACATTTATTGTCTGTCTTTTACTCATCGAATTCGTGATCAAGAAATCCAATTTTTTGCGTCTCTTATTCGGGGTCAGGCTTATAAATAAAGAACGCGCCACAAAATATGAGGCGCGTTCTTCAACGTAAGAATTCAGTCTTTGAGACTTATTTATTCCACTTATCAACTTTCCAGTATTTTGTTCCCTGTAAGGTGGCTTGCAGTGCAAGCCCCTTCTCGGTCATCTGATAAACGGTAACACCACTGACCACTGAATCAGCTGCGTTTGCTTCTCCGCCAGTATCATCAATTTTTGCGGCAGCATCAGCCTGACCGGAAAAATCCCAGCCCTTATCAACAAACTGGTCAAACATGGCACGCTTGTGGAATACAATCACGGCCCGGTAATCTTTTATACCAAGGCCGATACCAACACCACCCGTTGCCATACGCATGAAAACATCTTTTCCTGATTTGTTATCATGGGCAACGCCCTTACCACTTCCAGCCGAAAGCAGGATCAGATTTACACCGCCATTATTAAAAACAGCATAGCCTTCTGCACTGGCTATAAGGTCTTTTGCTTCAGAATTATTCTGATAGAGCTGCGCCAACACTTCGGACCGCATTTCACGAATTTCCTGTCTGTCTTCCTCTGCCGTTTTTGCATTTGCATAAATCGGTAGGCCTATCAAGAATAGTAAAATTGATATCTTTTTCATCATGTGAAAATCCTTTTTGCTATTTATTACAGTCTATCATCTGAATAATTATTTTCAACTTATTGCAGTGAAATGTGGCAAAATTGCCACCATTTGCATAATTCATTATTCTGTAAAGAATATGAATAATAGGTAAAAATATTAATAACCACTTTTTTGGGTATATTTTCTGGTTCTTTTTAAAAGCAGACTTCGTTTCATTGGCGACAGATAATCAAGGTACGTTTTCCCATCCATATAATCAATCTCATGTTGAATAACGGTTGAAAGAAAGCCTTCCGCCTCCAAATTCCTGGAATTACCATCTTCATCAAGATACTCAACTTTAATTGATTTTGGTCTGGTAATTTCCGCAGAAACGCCAGGAAAGCAAATAGACCCTTCTTCAAAAGTTTGTAATTCTTCGCTTGCGAATGTAATTTTAGGGTTAATTATTGAAAATGGATTTTTTTCATCATTTTCCTGTAAATCAGCAACCATCACTCTTTTATGAACACCGACCATCGTTGCCGCAATGCCAACAGCACCGTGGGCATAAAGCATTTCTTTTAAACCTTCACAAAGCTCTCTTATGTTATCGTCAACTTCTTCTACAGGAACTGAAATTTGCTTAAAATTGGGACTTGGCCCATATACCAGTTTTAATTTTGTCATACGCCACTTCTTTATCTGAAATTGTCATAATCATATATACAAAAATTGAAATTTCAGCCAGCTCAAAACAAAAAAAGACGGCACATTTTATTAAAGTGCCGCCTAATACTATTGCTGCAGAAAATTTGTGGTTAAAGGGCACTCGCAGTTTGGACAAATTGTTCCATAGATGCTGAAAGCATCTGCTCCTGTCCTTCATTTTTTAGTTTTCCTGTTTCGTCGAAAGCATCGAACCCGAATGAAATTGCCACCTGGTTTGGAATAACATGCACAGCAATGTTTGAAAGCATCATGCGGAGTGGGACAAGTCCGCGAAGACCGCCAAGGGCACCGGGTGATGTCGAGCCAATTGCAGCAATCTTTCCCTGATAGGCAGAAAGTGGCTTTTCATCCGCCTCATGCGGCCTTGAAATCCAGTCCAGTGCATTTTTAAGCAGAGGTGGAATTGAACTGTTATATTCAGGCGAAGCTATAAAAAATCCATCATGCTCGATAAACAGCTTTTTCAAACGGACCGCATTTTCGGGAAGGTTATATTTCTCCTCCAGATCGCCATCATAAATCGGCATTTCAAAATCTTTCAGATCAATTTTCGTTACCACGGCACCTTTTTGCGTTGCCAGTTCAGCTGCTGCATCGGCAAGCTTTTTATTGATTGAACCTTTTCTGGCACTACCGGCCAAAAATAATAATTTTGTCATCTCTTCTACTCCTAAATTTAAAGTTTTTTATCAGTTGGCACTTCGATAATTACGACTTCTGCGTCATCCAATGCCTTAATTGTTATGTTTTCAAGTTCAGTAATCTCGGCACCATCCCCCTTGTTAAGTGTCATCCCTTCGAGGTCTATTTTTCCATCTGAAACCAGAAGGTAGGCCTGACTGGATAAAGTGTGATTTATGGTTTGTCCGGCTTTCAGCGCTCCACCAAATATTCTGGCATCCTGATGAATATATAAAACGTCATCAGCCTGATCTTTCTCAAACCCGGAAACCATAAGCGTTAAACTCTCGCCCACGGTTTCTTTTGGAAAACGTCTGCTGTCCCATTGGGGCTCAATTGAATTTTCTTTTGGGTATATCCAGATCTGAAACAGGTTTGTATCTTCACTTTCCAGATTGAATTCGGAATGATAGATCCCGCTTCCCGCACTCATTACCTGAACATCCCCTGCTTCAGTGCGTCCTGAATTTCCTTTTGAATCCCTGTGGGTGATGGCTCCTTTTCTGACATAAGTTATAATTTCCATATTCTTATGGGGGTGGGTGTCAAAACCGGCCCCGGCTTTGATGATGTCATCATTAATCACCCGAAGGGCGCCAAAACCCATTCGCTCCGGATTATAATATTCTGAAAAGCTGAAATGATACCGCGCATTAAGCCAATTATAGTCGTGATGGCCAAGCGTCTGATAGGGATAATGTTTGATCATTTTCAATTCCTTTATCTTATTTAATTTACCTGAGCACTTTACTTTCATTTATATTTTTTGATAATATACTAATATAGAATTTAATTAATTCCATTTGGTTGATAATGATGGATAATATTTCCCGGGTCGGCATATTCGTTGCTGTTGTCAAAAATGAAAGCTTTATAGGTGCTGCCCGTGAGCTTGGTATTACCAGCTCAGCCGTTTCCAAACAGATCCAGAATTTGGAAAATGATTTGGAGATTAAATTATTAAACCGTACAACGCGTAATGTTTCTGTTACAGAGGAAGGGGCCATGTATTTCGAGCGTGTTAGCCGCGCACTCGAAGATATTGAGGAAGCAAAAGAACAAATTCACGAACTGAAGGCCTGCCCGAAGGGTAGTCTGAAAATAAGTATGCCCCACGGCCTTAGCGTTCATTATTTAAAAAAGGATATAGCCGCATTCGCAAGAGAATATCCGGAAATTCATCTGGATATAAGTTTTGATGACCGGTTTGTTGATATTGTCAGTGACGGTTTCGATGTCGTCATCAGAATTGGCAGCTTAAAGGACTCAAGCCTTATTGCTCGAAGGTTGGCGTCCTGCCCCATAGTTGTTTGCGCCAGCCCGGAATATCTGAAAAAGCATGGTACGCCAGAAAATCCTGATCAGTTAATAAATCACAACGTCCTTGGTTATAACAGAAACACAGGACTGCATGAATGGCGATACAAAACACCAGATAATAAAGATGGCCAGGTAAATTTAAACGGTACTTTTAAAAGCGACAATGGACAGATGCTTTGCGAAGCCACGGTGATGGGGATTGGCATTTCCATTTTGCCTATTTTTTATGTCGCAGACCATCTTAATAGCGGAAAACTGGTTCAGATACTCTCTCAGTATAAGGCTTCTCCACAACGGGATATTAATGCTGTATTTATGCCGAACCGTTATCTGTCAACGCGCTTGCGACTATTTGTTGACCACCTGACCGCCGTTTGTAAAAACTTGCCTTGGGAATAATTTAACGTAGAATAATAGGGAGCAATGATACATAAATTATTGTCCGGGAGATTTTTGGCCATGATAAAATATCTACTCCTTATAGTGCTGACTTTTTTCATTCCCCTTCAATATATAATAGCACAGGAAAATACATCCCCCTGTAGCGGGCCGGAATATTCCACACTCGATTTTTGGGTTGGAAAATGGAATGTTAGCTGGGAGGGAGGATCCGGTACCAATCAGATCACAAAAGACTATAATGGCTGCGTCATCAGAGAAGATTTCAAGGGGTCCAACCTAAAAGGAATGAGCATATCAAGTTATGTCAAACCTGAAGGTAAATGGAGACAGATCTGGGTCGATGAACAAAACGGCTTTCTTGATCTTTATGGTAAGAAAGACGGAGATAATTATATTTTCCAGACAACCCCTGATAAAACCAAACCAACATCCCAGTTACGGATGGTGTTCTCAGATATTATGAATGACAGTTTTATCTGGACATGGCAGGCAACATCTGACGGCGGTAACAATTGGGTAACCAGATGGCAGATTAACTACACACGCACAAAGTAGTCTTGTAAAAAACAATACAAACAATACTTGCCAGTTGAATTGAAAAATCTTAATCTTACAAAATTGTGTTATTCGTAATTTATGATGGTATATAAAATTGAAAAATTCTTGTTACTTTTAATAAATTATATGAACAATGATTTAACGTTTTTTAAAGTATAACTGAGGAAAGTGTGTCCCATAATTATTTTGATCAGGTACAGAATTTTATAGAACAGTCTGCCAAGGCCAACAACCTGGTTGATCTGGCGAGACTTTTCGACCTGACAATACGTAAATTAGGATGTACACACTTTATTTGTCTTTCCCATGTCGATGTTTTCAATCTTCCTGAAGATGCGGTCCTTCTCTCAAACTATCCCCTGGAGTGGGGACTTTATCATCATGAAAAACAATATTTTAAAAATGATCCAATAATGGATACCTGCAAATCACGCATAACACCGTTCATCTGGTCCGATCCTTCCTGGAGAGCCCTTCTGAATATTGATAAGGAAAAAATATTAAATGAAGCGTCCGAATTCGAACTTGGTGAAGGCCATACAATTCCAATTCATTCCGGTGATGGATATTCCGCTTCCTGTTCTGTCGTATTTCAACCCGGTGAAGTTGACCCTCATGCATTAATGGCCATACAGCTAATGGCTATCTATCTTTATGAAACCGCCATTAAGATGAAAACCAAGTCTTTTAGTCAGCGAAAAAAGCCAACAGCACGGCAAATTGAATGCCTGCAAATGATTGCCATGGGAAAGAGTGACTGGGCAGTCAGCAAAATATTAGGAATTAGCGAAAACACAGTTAAGTTCCATGTCAAAGCCATTTTAAATCACTATAAAGTGGCGACCCGTAATCAGGCCGTCATACGCGCTTTATTTTACGGTGATATTTCCTATATGGATGTAGAGGTTAACAAACCAGTACTAAAACCCGAACAATCCGGATTTATCCATCTCCCTCGCTAATCCAATTCATTTGATACTTAATATATTAAAAGTGGACTTTAAATATTTTGATGGTCCATATAACTACTATTTATAATTTTAATAAATTTTTATTCAACTTTTAATAGAATAGACCTACTCCATCAGGTAGTTGTTTTAACAAGCTCCAAAAAGGCAATATTTGCTTAAGGAGATGGACTGATGATTCACTTGATAAATAAAACAAATCGAAACGCATATACCGACATTTTATCACAAATGTATAAACAACGTACGGCTGTATTTATTGATCGTCTTAGGTGGGATTTGAACTGCGAAGGCGGTGAGGAAATTGACCAGTTTGACACTGATGACACAATTTACCTGGTTTGCATAGATGATGACTCCGGTAAAATCATGAGCTCAATCAGATTAAATCCCACCTGTAAGCCGCATCTTATGTCAGAAATATTCAATGATTTATGCAGTGAGGGTGTGCCGACCGGTCCAACTATATTTGAAGGTTCAAGATACTGCTATAACCCTGAGCTTATTAGCAGAACTGATCGGCTTGAAGCCATGCGATATATGATTTGTGGTGTTATGGAATGTGCTGTAATGCATGGTTGGGATAAAATCACATTCGTCATCAACATGCCGCTTCTCGCCCATTGCCTGAGAGCGGGTTGGCAAATCTATCCACTGGGAATTCCCCAATATAAAAATAAACTGGCCGTAGGTGCATTCGCGATCGATGTCACTCAGGAAGATCTTAAAAAAGTTCGCGAAAATATGGGGCTAAGTCCTGCCCAATCAATCCTGGTCCCCGATTATTACGATGTGGCTTAGAAGAGGTGGTCTCATGAATAAACTGGATACTCTACTTATTCGAACCCGAGATGCCTTGCAGACATTGAGCGATAATCAACAACAGGATCTGGTCGAATTTATAGAACAGTATGCAAGCCACTATGAAGGGCGTGAAATTTACAGTTTTGAACAAATTGAAACGGAGATTGAAAATGTTAAAAAAATTAACTGATCAGGATAAAATTTTTGATGAACTTCGTACAAACGGATATATCATTTTTGAAGATATTCTTAATGAACAGGAAGTGGAAACTTTAAAAGACCAGTTAAATGTCTGGTTTGATAAGACCCCTAACTGCGTTGGCGATTTTTACGGTCATAATACTACTCGTTTTGGGTCTCTCCTCAGTAAAGTCCCTATGACCCAGGAACTTGTTGTGCATCCGGAAGTTCTTCGTATCGCTGACGAATTTTTATTACCTCATTGTGACTGGTACCAGCTTAATCTGACGCAGGCCGTAAGAATTCATCCAGGATCTCCTGAGCAACCTGTTCACAGGGATGAGCTGATGTGGCCTTGTAAAAAAGAAAGCGAATATTTGATCAATGTTATCTGGGCCGTTGACGACTTTACCATTGAAAATGGTGCTACAAGAATTTGGCCCGCTTATAAAGATCAGTCACAGGCTTTTGAATATAACAAGGACGATGCTGTACCTGCTGTCATGAAAAAAGGATCAGCACTGGTTTTTCTCGGCTCAACACGCCATTGCGGCGGAGCAAATTTCTGCAATGAAAGCAGAACCGGTATAATTGTCAGCTATTCGCTTGGCTGGCTGAAACAGAATGAAAACCAATTCCTGGCTTATCCGCCAGAAATAGCCTCCGGATTTCCAAAAGAAATACAGGACTTGATCGGATATAGGATTCATAAACCAAACCTTGGAGGGTATGAATACAACTGTCCGTCTAAACTTCTCGGCGGGGAGCGCCCTGATGTGCTTCCCGCTGTAGACAGCATTCCCGACCATCTGTTGGCAGTTATTGAAGACCTGAAAAAGAAGCAGGTTGCCTAATACTTAATCATGCGAAGCGACTAACGCCTTAATGCCGAATTCCGGATTACATTGGGGCGTTAGTTTTTTATATTTCCAGACTTTATATACTTATTGTCTATAATTAAAAGTCTGCCTATACTTATTTCCCAATCAGATTTTATAAAAAATTAGATTAACTATCTGAATTAATTATATTAAAAATTATTTTATATCCACTTATCCTGATCTCAGCAATTCTCGGGATAATGAATATAGTTTAAGGGGACAAAAGTGAATAATTCAAAAATTTGGTTGCTATATGCATTAATTACCACTCTGTTCTGGGGTGTTTGGGGTGCTTTTTCCGGACTTACGGCAGGTCATATGCCAGACACTATAATCTATATTATCTGGGCATTAACAATGATCATTCCCGCCATTTTTGTCTTAAAAATGATCAATTGGAAACTTCAGCATGATTCAAGATCAATATATTTGGGCTTCGTAATTGGACTATTGGGGGCCATAGGCCAAATGGTATTATTTTATACTTTAACAATAGGCCCGGCATATCTGATTTTTCCTATTATTGCGCTTTCACCCATGGTCACTATCATCCTTTCTCTGATCCTTCTGAAAGAACGCACAACCAAACTGGGTGCATTGGGGGTGGTTCTTGCACTCATATCACTGCAACTTTTTGAATATAGTTCCGGTGACAGCGACAATATTCACGGCATTTTGTGGTTTTTCCTGGCTTTAAGCATTTCTGCTGCCTGGGGTATCCAGGCATATTTTATGAAAATCTCAAATGAAACTATGAATGCTGAAAGTATATTCTTTTATATGATGGTTACCAGCCTTTTACTTATTCCTTTGGCAATCTGGATGACTGATTTCTCAGCTTTCATTGACTGGAGTGCCTACAAGGTTAGCTTGGCAGCTTCCATTCAAATATTAAACGCTATTGGGGCCCTTTGTCTTGTTTATGCATTCAGATATGGAAAAGCGATTGTTGTTTCGCCCATGACCAATGCTGGTGCTCCATTGATAACGGCTATTATTTCATTGGTGGCCCTAGGGATAATACCTGCACCAACAAAAATATTAGGAATTATTTTTGCTGTTACAGCTGCAATGCTGCTGGCAATAGAACCGGTTGACGAAAAAAAAGCGCCAGTGCCGGAGAAGTATGATTCATGAAATCTATTTTAGAGATTGTTAAACGCCATAAGTCAGGTCAAAAGCTTGGCATAACATCCATATGTTCTGCCAACCCATTTATTATTGAAGCAAGTCTTCGCCATGGACTAGATAAAAACAGCCCTGTTTTAATTGAAGCCACTTCAAATCAGGTCAATCAGGATGGCGGATATACCGGAATGCGTCCTGAAGATTTTATCCATTTTGTCTATAATATTGCTGATCAAATTAATTTTCCCAAAAGCAAAATTCTGTTCGGTGGAGATCATTTGGGACCAAACTGTTGGCAGACCTTTACAGCCGAAGAGGCAATGTTCAAATCTGAAATTTTAATAGAACAATATGTAATAGCGGGATTTCGCAAAATTCATCTGGACTGCTCAATGACCTGCCTTGGCGATCCTGCTATATTATCTGATGAAATTGTTGCTCGCCGTGCTGCACGGTTATGTAAGGTTGCTGAAACGGCATGGAACAATATTGGTGGAGAAGCACCCGTTTATATCATTGGCACCGAAGTTCCGGCTCCAGGCGGAGCGAAGGAAGAGCTTAATATTCTGGAAGTAACCTCATCTAGTGATGCCCTAAAAACCATCGAATTGCACAAAAAAGCCTTCAGTGGTGCAGGTCTTGAAAATGTCTGGTCCAGAGTTGTTGGGGTGGTCGTCCAGCCCGGAGTGGAATTTGACCACCATAAAGTCATTGATTATCAGTCGGAAAAAGCGGCAGATTTAAGCACTGCCTTGGATGATATAGAAACTATGGTTTTCGAGGCTCATTCGACCGATTATCAGACGGAAGAAAGTTTGAAGCAACTGGTCAAAGACCATTTTGCCATTTTAAAGGTGGGCCCGGGTCTGACCTTCGCCTTACGAGAGGTCTTATGGGCAATGGATGAAATTGAAAGTCAATGGCAGAAGATTAAAAACAAATCAAATCTACGCCAGACCGTTTTGGAAGTGATGTATAACAATCCAAAATACTGGAAATCCTATTATGCATCAGAACCGCATCAACAACTACTGGATATGCAATATAGCCTTTCAGACAGAATTCGCTATTACTGGCCGGATGAGACAATAAAGGAAGTATTGAATTGTTTGGAAAAAAACTGGAATTCAAATCCTCCCTCCCTGACACTGCTTTCACAATTTCTGCCACTACAATATCAGGCCATTAGAAAAGGACTGATAAAGAACAATTTCAATGACATTATCATTAACTATATAGGCAGTGTTCTTGATCAATATTATAATGCCTGCCATCAACTAGAGAGCAACAGATGAAATACCTAAACCTGTCCCAAGACTTGCTGTCTGAAAAAGGAGCCATTTTAACGGCCCGGGAAATAGAACAGCAACCAAATGCCTGGAAGCTCACCCAGAATATGTTAGGACTGGAAGAGAAAAAAATTCAATCATTTCTCTCACCTCTGATAAGTCAAAAAAATATTCGCATCATTTTAACCGGCGCCGGAACATCATCCTATATTGGCGCCTGTATTACCCCTATATTGTCTGAAATACTGGAACGTCAGATTGAATCAATAGCGACAACTGACATAGTATCGAACCCCAGACAGTATTTAATGGCCGACAGGCCAACTCTCATAGTTTCATTCAGCCGTTCCGGCGGTAGCCCTGAAAGCGTGGCAACCGTCGATTATGCAGATCAGATTATTTCAGACTGCTATCATCTCGTCTTCACGTGCAACAAGGATGGCGAGCTCTTTAAAAGATGTGGGGGGCACCAAAACAGTCTGGCGGTTTTGCTCCCCGACTTAACACATGATCGTAGTTTTGTGATGACGTCCAGTTATTCAAGCATGATGTATGCCGCAATATCCGTCTTTCTGGGGATAAATAACATTGTTTCCTGCACAGACACCATTATTGCTGCTGGTAATCAGGTTCTTACCCAACTGGTTCCCGAAATTGATGCTCTGGTTGATAAAAAATTTGACCGCATTGTCTATCTTGGCAGCAATGGATTTTATGGTCTTGCCCAGGAAGCCTCTCTGAAATTGCTGGAAATGACGGATGGGGAGATTATAACTATGTCCCAATCCCCACTAGGTTTTCGTCATGGCCCCAAAACCATTATTAACAACAATACCCTGGTGATCATATTCATGTCCAACGACCCGTTTACCCGCCAATATGATATGGATTTACTTCAAGAATTAAGGAATGATGGTGAAGTCGGACAGGTGATTGCTTTAACAGCCCAAAAAGATGATGAAATAACCAAAGGGGATTTCATTTTCATTGATGATATGGAGATGGAAAAGGATTTTAGTCTATTATTTCCCTATGCCATATGGGCCCAGATTTTTGCCTTTTATCAGGCCTATAAACAAGGAAATTCCCCCGACAGTCCAAGTGCCAGCGGAACTGTAAACAGAGTTGTTCAGGGTGTTACCATTCATCCTCTTAACGGGTAGGCGACAGATTATGTTTTTAGGTGTTGATAGCGGCGGAACCAAAACCGATTTCATTCTGATTAATCAGACGGGCGATATAATCGCTCTCCATACAGCACCGACCACATATTATCATGAGGTTGGTCTTGAGGCAGCAGAAGTCACAATAACGAAAGGTGTAAAAGTTGTCTGCGAGAAAGCCGGTATTATCCCTGAGAATATTACGTTTGGATTTTTCGGTATCCCCAGTTACGGTGAAGATCGGAATATTACCCCAAAGCTGGACAATTTGCCGGCAAAAATTCTAAACAAAAACCAATATTTATGTGGCAATGATATGATCTGTGGCTGGGCCGGGTCCCTTGGCGGCAAAGATGGCATCAATATTGTTGCCGGTACTGGCTCAATCGGTTATGGGGAACATAAGGGGAGATGTGCCCGTTCCGGCGGATGGAGCGAAATTTTTGGTGATGAAGGATCCGCCTATTGGATTGCCCGTGAGGGACTTACCCAATTTACACTAATGGCTGACGGCAGGGCAAAAAAAGGACCTTTGTTTGATATTATTATGAAGCAGCTTGACCTGGTTGAACCGATAGACCTGATCGGACGCATAATGAGCGACTTTAATAATGAACGCAGCAAAATTGCCAGTCTGGCCCAACATGTTTTTGAAGCGGCGAAAGCCGGCGATATAACCTCTAAAGAAATTTATAATGCTGCTGGAAAAGAGCTCTCATCAATTATTGAAGCAATTCGAATGCAGCTTGACTGGCCGAAAGACGACATTATTCCTGTTTCATACTCAGGCGGCGTTTTTAACGCAGGGGATTTAATCCTTAAGCCTCTAAAAGATAATTTAATCACACAATATGACGATTATCAACTTATGGAACCTGCCTATAACCCGGTAATAGGCGCTGCATTATATGCTGCAAAATCTGTCAATATGCCTGTCTCTATAAAAGCCCTTAGTAGCAATTAAAAATTAAATCATTCATAATTTGATCCATGTCATAATATTTCAATATGGAATGGATTAGACTGGTGGTATATCTCATTCATATTATGGAGCAAAGTAAGATGATACCTTTAACGCTTCAGTTCACAGAAATTGGCTTGAACGACATTCCAAAAGTGGGTGGCAAGAACGCCTCACTGGGAGAGATGATCCAAAACATATCCAAACTGGGCATTCATGTTCCCCACGGCTTTGCTCTTACCACACAGTCATATTGGTTATTCATAGAAAAAAATAAATTAAAGGAACCAATACAAAAACTGCTGAAAAGCCTGGAAAATGGCAACCTTACACTGGAACAGACCGGAAAAAAAATCAGAAAGCTTATTTTAGCTGGAAAAATGCCTGATGAAATAATAACTGAAGTCAGGCAGGCCTATTCAGATTTATGTAAATCTGCAAATAAAACAAAGGCAAATGTTGCTGTCAGAAGCAGTGCCACCGCAGAAGATCTTCCCGATGCCAGTTTTGCCGGTCAGCATGAGAGTTTTTTGAATGTGAAGGGTTTTAATAATCTTATTGAGGCCTGCCAGAAATGCCTGGCATCCCTTTTTATGGACCGTGCCATTACCTATCGAACCCTTAATAAAATAGATCATATGAAAGTGGCTTTATCCGTCGGTGTACAAATGATGGTTGAAGCCTCCGGCTCCTGTTCAGGCGTCATGTTTTCCATTGATACTGAAACCGGGTTTCCCGATGTGGTAATCATAAATGGCGCATGGGGACTTGGAGAAGGAATCGTATCGGGTGCCGTCGATCCAGACGAATATATAGTTTATAAACCGTTTCTATCCGATCGAAAGCTAGCGCCAATTTTACAAAAGAAAGTCGGATCAAAACTGACCAAAATTGTTTATAGAGAAAAAGGCAAAGACGGCACCAAGTCTGTTGCCACTAAGAAAAAAGAAAGAAAATCATTTGTTTTAAATGATAAGGAAATTCTGACCCTTGCCAAAGCCGCCAGGCATATCGAAGCCCACTATAAGGTACCAATGGATATGGAATGGGCAAAGGATGCGGATAATGGACGCCTTTATCTTTTACAGGCCCGCCCCGAAACGGTACAGGCAAGGAAAAAACTGGGGGAAATATGGTCATATAAATTAAAGAAAAAAGGTGACGTCCTGGTTCAGGGCGTAAGCATCGGTGAGGCGATTGCATCCGGTAAAGTCTGTATCCTGAATGATATATCTGAAGCCGATAAATTCCCGGAAGGGGCTGTTCTCGTCGCCCCAAAAACAGACCCTGATTGGTTACCGGTTATGAAAAAAGCCAGTGCCTTGATCACCGATCATGGCGGCAGAACATCACATGCCGCAATCGTCAGCCGCGAACTCGGTCTGCCCGCTGTGATCGGAACGGGCAACGCCTGTAAAACACTTAAAAATAATCAGGAAGTCACCGTTTCCTGCGCAGAAGGGGAACATGGATTTGTTTATGCCAGGAAACTACCATTTGACAAAGAGCACATTACCTATGAAGGTTTGCCCAAGACAAAAACTAAACTGATGCTCAATATAGCAAACCCCTATGAGGCCCTCAGATGGTGGAGAATGCCTTCCGATGGTATTGGTCTTGCAAGGATCGAGTTTATTATCAGCAATAATATAAAAATTCACCCTATGGCCCTAATCAATATGGATAAGGTAAAAGGCAAAAACGTCCGCAAACAAATTTTGGAAATGACAGCTAATTACGCAAAAAAAGAAGATTATTTTGTAGAAAATCTGGCCCGGGATATTTCCCTGATCGCTGCCAGTCAATATCCGAAGCCGGTAATCGTCCGCTTTAGCGATTTTAAAACAAATGAATATTCAAACCTTATTGGCGGGGCCGCATTCGAGCCAACAGAAGATAACCCGATGATCGGCTGGCGCGGCGCCAGCCGGTATTATGATGAAAATTATCGGGACGCCTTTGCCCTGGAATGTCGGGCGATCAAATATGTAAGAGAAAAAATCGGCTTTAAAAATGTCATCGTGATGATCCCTTATTGCCGCACTCTGGGCGAAGCAGATGCGGTCTTAAAGGAAATGAAAAAACAGAGCCTGATACGCGGGCAAAATGGACTTGAAGTCTATGTCATGGCTGAAATTCCGGCCAACATCATCCTTGCAGAAGATTTCGCAGACCGGTTTGACGGTTTTTCAATTGGCAGCAACGACCTTACCCAGTTAACGCTTGGCATTGATCGGGATTCACATAAACTATCGTCCATCTTTAATGCTGCCGATCCGGCGGTCGTATCCAGCATCCGAGATTTAATAAAACGCGCCCACCGCAAAAAAACAAAAGTCGGACTTTGCGGTCAGGCCCCCAGTGATCATCCGGATTATGCCCGGATTTTAGTGGAAGCGGGAATTGACAGTTTATCGGTAACGCCCGACAGCTTCATATCCGTAAAGAAAATTATGGCCAAGGCCGAAACTGGGTAGGTAATCTATTCTGAAACCGAATTCAGTTTATTTTCTTTCTGGGCTTTAAAGCCGGTTATTATATCAAAAAGCTCTGTTGTGATCTCTTCCTGATATTTCTGGTGTGACAACAGGCTCAGCTGATCATATTTTTTGGAAACATTATGGTAGACATAATCCATTGAATTCATTCTGACGATATTTTCCGCATGCAGACTTTCCATAACCGTGCAGCCAATGGATGCCATTATATATTCTTCAATCAGATAGCCCAGAATATCCTTTGGCGGCATATTAAGAAGGGGGACATCTTCCGGTGTTTCCTCCTGTTCTGATTTAAGCGTCTCAATAGGAAATAGCTGACGGAGCCTTATTGCCGTTTCGATGGCCCCTTTTTTTTCAGTATAAAGAAGTTTAATTGAACTGATGCCATCATTCACGGCCTCAAATATATAGCTCGAAATGTCACGGGCTGTATGTTGCACAGAATTATGATCATTGCTCATTTTGAGCACCCAATCGGGTTTAATATTCAGTTCTTCCGCCAATGTCACCCCGCGCGTTCCCACCAGCCCTATTTCAAAATCTACTCGGTCAATTTTACTGACTTCTTCCAGTATTCCACGGTTAAATCCACCGACAAATCCATATTCCGAACAGAATATGATCAGAAGATTCCTGTTTTTATCCTTGCTTGCCGCAATTGGAATTTCAGCCAAACTTCTGAATCTGGCAATTGAATCCAGGGTGCTATCTCGATATTCGCGCATACCTTTTAGCGGATTTAACGTTTGCTGAACCCGAAGCGCCGCCATTGACCGCAATGCAGATACAATGCTTCTTAATTTTCCTATGCTTTCCTTACGCTTCTCAAGTTTGAGATGGTTCATGTTCTTCACTCGCGTAGGAATTAAACCCTTTGGCATAATGGGTTAACTGATCCAGTAAAATTTCCCGATCTTCCGGTTTAATAATATCAGCATCAATTATTTTACTGGTAATTGTCATGGCATTTTCTTTTATCCAGGACCCCAAGCCATTTTTAAAACGCTCAACATCCTCAAGGCTAAGTCTGTCGAGCAACATTTCCTTTAAAGCAAAGAGGATACAGATTTGTTCAGCCAGAGTGACCGGGTTATACTGCCTTTGTTTTAAGACGGCGCGAATTCGCCTGCCATGCCTGATGGTTTTTAGTACATGCTCGTCAACCGCAGAACTGAACCGTGTAAATAGTTCCAGTTCCTGAAACTGGGCAAAATCAATTTTAAGACTTTTTACCAGATTTCGTATCACGCCTACCTGCGTTTTTCCGCCCACCCTTGAAACACTTAAGCCGACATTGACAGCCGGTTTTGATCCTTCATTGAAAAGCTTTGGTTCCAGATAAATCTGCCCATCGGTAATGGAAATTAGGTTCGTTGGTATATAGGACGACAAATTCCCCGATTGGGTTTCGACAATAGGCAGGGCCGTTAAAGAGCCACCACCATTCTCAGCGTTCATTTGCGTTGCCCTTTCAAGAAGCCGTGCATGAATATAAAAAATATCACTTGGATAGGCTTCCCTTCCAGGGATATAGCCAAGCAATAAAGCAAGCTCCCTGTATGTTGCTGCATGCTTGTTCATATCATCAAGCACAACCAGTACATCCCGTCCCTGATCGACAAAATATTCTGCCATGCCGAAAGCACCATAGGGGGCCAGCCACTGCATTCCCGGACTGCTGTCCGCCAGCGCCGCGACAAAAATACAGTTATTGATATTTCCGTTTCTTGTGATTGCCTCGATAACTTTTTTGATAGATGAGCTTTTTTGACCGATGGCAACATATATACAGATCACATCGGTATCACGCTGATTTATTATGGTATCGACGGCAACGGTTGTTTTGCCCGTGCCGCGATCCCCGATAATTAATTCCCTTTGGCCGCGTCCAAGCGGTATCATCGCATCAATGACCGTGATACCGGTTTGCAGCGGTGTGCTCACCAGATCCCTGTCCACTATCGGCGGGGCTGGCCTTTCGACCTCCCTATAATCTTTCGCTTCAAATTCCGGACCGTTATCAAGCGCTTGTCCCAAAGGATCCAATATCCGGCCCAATAATTCATCACCTACCTTTGTGCGGGCGACTTCGCCTGAGCCTAAAACAACGGAACCTGCACTTATTCCATCCTGGGGGCCCAGCAGAATACAGCCGAATTTTGCCGTCTCAATGCTCATAACCATGCCTTCGACACCTGTCTCAAAAATGACAAGCTCATTAAGCCGGACTTTTTTTAACCCTGAGACAAAGGCGACACCATCGCCAATGCTGATCACCTTTCCTCTTTGTTTAAGGCGGGGACCAAACTGCAAGGTTGAAGTAATATCACTGGCTTCGCCAAGCCATTCATTCAGATCAGATGAAAGCCCTACTTCCTTATTCATTCACCACCCGCCCGTTTGTCCAGTTCAAATTTTGCCTGTTCCAGAATATCATTCCAGTTAAAGCTTAAAAGTCCGTCCGGAAACTGAAGATTAACCCCGGCAATCAGTTTCTTATCCACACTGAAACTAAGCTTTACCTTGCTCTCAAATATTTCCTGAATGGCATCCTGCCATTTTTTCTTCATCTGCGATTGCAACTTTTCCGCAGATATTATTGTCAACATGCCATCCTTTAGCTGGTCCTGAAGATTTTTAAATTCGGAAACGGGTAGCGCTTTTAAATGGTTTTTAACCTTGTCGAGAAAATATTCGTCAATATACCCGTTCGCACTTTCTGCCAGAATTTGACGACTAAGAGAAATAGCCAATTCAGTGGCACCACGACGTATTTCCGATTTTGCTTTGTTTTTTTCTCTTTCAATATCCCGCTTGGTCAGATCACGCATATGAGCAATTTCACTTTGACCCTGTATGATAAGATCGTCATAAGCTTTGGATTCAGCAATACGCGCATCAGCAATTATCTGCTCACGCTCCGCTTCAATCTCATCAGTTTTCTGTTTAAACTGCGCCGCTTCATTTTCAGCATTCTTTTTAGCACGGTCGGCCTCATCCTGTGCCGCCCTGATCCCGGCCTGACGCCGCTCAATTATTTTCGCCACCGGTGTATAGAGGAAAATTTTAAGCAGCCATACCAGTACAAGAAAATTGACAGTCTGTAAGCCAAATGTCCAAAGATCAAACTGCATTATGTTACCCGACAAACGGATTTGCGTATAAAAGAAGCAAACCGATAACGAGGCAATAAATCGCCGTTGTTTCAATCATCGCCAGTCCAACAAACAGGGTTCTGGCAAGTGGCCCGGCGGCTTCCGGCTGCCTGGCGATGGCATCCATCGCCTTTCCAACGGCATAACCCTCACTCAAAGCGGGGCCAATGGCGCCGGCAGAAACGGTAAATCCCGCCACAATAATACTAATTAAATCCAAATCCATTTTAGTCTCCTTTATTATCTTCTGCTATTGCCGCGGCAATAAAAACGGTTGCCAGGATAGTAAAAATATATGCCTGCAATATGCTGATAAGCACATGTAATATCATAAGCGGAATGGGCACCAATAACCCCACAAAGGCCAGAATAATCCCCATTAAAAACTGGCCGCTCATCATATTTCCAAAAAGCCGGATCATCATCGAAAAAGTTCTTGTTATCTGGGATAAAATTGTAAAAGGCATCAATATGATATTTGGTTCGGTAAAGCTTTTTAAATAGCCGAACAATCCTTTTGATTTAATTCCCACATAGTGAACACTGAAAAATGTTATCACGGCAAGGGCGGCCGTTGTCTCAAGAACGGCAGTTGGTGATGAAAGGCCCGGCACGATATCAATAAGGTTCGCCAGACATATAAAAATAAAAAGTGTTGCGATCAGGGGGAAAAAATGAACCTTTTTTTCATCAATGATCTGGGTAATCTGATCATCAATGCCGGTTATTAAAATTTCAAGCACTGATTGCCAACGTCCGGCAGAAACCTTCAACCCTCGACAGGACAACCAGGACAACAGGGCAAGAAAAATAATAATTCCCCAAGTGGTTAGCACTGCCATACTGATCGGAACCGGGCCAATCATAAAAACGATATGGGGGCTAAACGGATTTCCCATCACACTTCCTTTTTAATTAAAAAGCGGGTGAAAATCAGGCGACTGAGTAAAAACCCGCCGAAACTGGCAAGCAGGGCTAGAGCTCCAAATTTGGTAATATACCAGAAGGCCAGAAAAATAACCGCAAACCGGGCAACATGCAGCAAAATAGCCAATCCTTTTTTACCATCCTTCAGGTAATAATCACTGTTTAATTTCAAGAGCCAGAAAAAAAATAAACCAAGGGTAAACCCTGCAATTAAAGCAATGATAGTTATTGATATCGGGTTCATTTATTTTCCTCTTTAATTCGTTTCCATCCAAGCCAGACACCAAAAGAAACACCAAGCAAAATACAGGCCCCCGTCCAGAATATCCCGCTTGCAAACTTTGCATCCAGCCAGCGGCCCAGAAAAATTCCCGCCACAGCCGGAAGCACCACCAGCCAGCCGACAGAGCCCATTAAGGCCAGATTCTGGCCGATAGTCCGCTCGCCTTCACGTTCGGCAATCTGCGAAATTCTTTCACGGCGCTTTACGCTCTCATGCAGGTCCTCATTCTGTTCAGGTCGAAGTGTCAAACCGTGTCTCCTGAAGCAAATATTTCTGAATATTTCTTATGGCCTCTGCCTGCATTATTTCCTGTGAGACTCTTGTTTTTTCTTCCTGTTCCTCATCAAAATAATATTTGACCAGCGTTCTGCTCTTTAAGCTTTCCAGATCGGTTCCAATTACAGCTTCGCGCGTGGCGATTAAAATTTCACTTCCCTTTGTGACGGATAATAATCCCTTGCATACGGCGCAGTAATTTGTTCTCCCACTTTCTCCCTTCCAGCTTACCACTGAAATATCAAGAACCGTTATAAAATCGGCATGTCCAGGCATAATGCCAAAACTTCCCGTTTTATCCTCGGCCTTAAGCGATAAGACTGTTTCACTATCAATAACAATGCCCATTGGTGTGGTTATGGTTAGCTTCATTTACCTGCCTCTCTTTTAAGGTGAAGATATTTTTCATGAGCCTCATCAATTGTCCCGATCATATAAAAAACATTTTCCGGCCAGCTGTCACATTCACCGCTAAGAATGCGCTGTACCCCGGCAATCGTATCTTCAAGACTTACTGATTTGCCCGGCATGCCCGTAAAAGGCTCCGTTACATTAAACGGCTGGGTTAAAAAGCGGATAAGTCGCCTCGCCCTGTAAACTGCCCGGCGATCATCAAGGCTTAATTCATCAATCCCCAGCATTGCAATGATATCTTCCAGTGAACGGTAATGCTCTATAGCCTTGCGCACATCCTGTGCCGCCACATAATGTTCTTTACCGACGATCATAGGATCCAGCAGTGCCGATGAGGATGAAAGCGGGTCAATCGCCGGATAAAGACTTTCCGATGCCATATCACGCGAAAGGACAATGGACGAATCCAGATGTGTGAAAATTTCTGTAACCGCCGGATCAGTAAAATCATCTGCAGGAACATAGACAGCCTGGATTGAGGTGATTGATGCGCCTGAGGATGATACAATTCTTTCCTCAAGATCGGCAATTTCACTGGCCAGTGTCGGCTGATATCCGACCCGGGATGGCAGACGGCCAAGCGCCCCTGAAATTTCGCTTCCTGCCTGAACAAATCTGAATACATTATCCATCAGAAGCAACACATCACTGTGATCAACATCCCTGAAATATTCGGCAATGGTGATTGCTGTCATACCGACACGCCATCGCGCTCCCGGCGGTTCATTCATTTGGCCAAAGACCAGAGACACCATATCCAGAACGCCGGACGCTTTCATTTCCTGCAGAAGCTCATGACCTTCCCTTGTCCGCTCCCCAACCCCGGCAAAAACTGATATGCCGGATTGTAGGGTCGACATATTTCTGATGAGTTCCATGATCAGGACGGTTTTTCCAACACCCGCTCCACCAAACATTCCGGCTTTGCCACCCTGCACCAAAGGTGACAAAAGGTCGATAACCTTAATACCGGTATGATACATTTTTTGCGATAAATTCTGTGAAATCAACAAGGGAGATTTTCTATGAATTGGCCATCGGGTAATTGTATTTGGAAATGCGTCTTTCTGATCAACGGGCTGCCCCAGAATATTGACCATGCGTCCTAAGACATCTTTTCCCACAGCAACCTCAATCGGCCCGCCGGACGCAATAACTTTATCGCCCCACTTGATACCTGCCGTATGCTCCATTGCCACCGCACGAACGGTATCTTTGCTTAAATGCTGCTGAACCTCCAAAATTAAAGGGTGGGAACCATCCCATAACACCTTGAGAGCATCATTAATTTCCGGCAGAGCACTATCCTCAAAACGGACATCAACAACGGACCCCATTGCACCGACCACCCATCCTTCCAGATGGAGAGAATTAACCGTCTTTTCATTCAGAATAGCCATTTATAATCTTTCTACATTACAGATCAATTTATGACATGTGCTGATCAACTTCATTGATTATAGTCAAATACTCCTCAATCCACCAATTTTAAAATTTCATTATTCACCGCAAGAATTCCAAAACTAATCAATGCCAGATTTGATTGATATCAATGAAATTTGTTGAAAATCGGTATATACTTGTTTTTCTGTTGTGGTTATTGAACCCGGAAAATATTGTGATAAATTCAGATATTGTCAACTCTAATGGCTCCGTCAAGGATATGACGGTGGACGTTCCTCTCAATGGGATTACATTGGGGGGCAGACTTTCTGTACCCCCGAATGCCAGAGGGATTGTTATCTTCGCTCATGGAAGCGGCAGCAGCCGCTTCAGTTTCCGCAACTGGTACGTTGCAGAAATGCTTTATGAACATAATATAGCATCTCTGCTAACTGACCTTTTATCTCCTGAAGAGGAAGAAATTGATCTAAGAACACGCCATTTACGGTTTGATATCCCTATGCTTGCTGACCGTCTTGTGCAAATAGCCGATTGGGTAAAAAGAAGCGCCGTTACCAAGAACCTGAAAATGGGATATTTTGGCGCCAGCACAGGTGGCGGCGCAGCTTTGATAGCAGCCGCGCAGCGACCCGGTGATATTGCCACCGTTGTTTCCCGCGGCGGGCGTCCAGACCTTGCCGGAAAATTTCTGTCTGGCGTCAAAATTCCTGCCCTTCTCATTGTAGGTGAAAATGATCCCGAGGTCTTAAAACTAAATGAAGAGGCATTAGACGACCTAAATGATGAATCTCGCCTGTTCATCATTCCCGGGGCAACACACTTGTTTGAGGAGCCGGGCACACTTCATATGGTGGCCCAAATTGCGGCGGACTGGTTCAAAAAATATATAGGATAAATTATATGCATTTTCTAAACAGAGCCCATGCCGGAAAAGAACTTGCAAAAGCATTATCCGCTTATTCCCAAACACCGGATACTATTATTCTCGGGCTGCCGCGCGGGGGGGTTCCAATTGCCTATGAAATTGCCAGAGCTTTAAGTCTGCCATTTGATATTCTCCTTGTAAGAAAGCTTGGCGTGCCAGGTCATGAAGAACTGGCAATGGGTGCGATTGCTGAAGGTAATATCCTTTACATTAATCAGGATATTATAAGCAGCCTTCAAATTCCCCACACTGCAATTGAGGGGGCTATAGTTCGGGAAACGCAGGAACTTAAAAGGCGTAGCCAGCTCTATCGTTCTGGTCGACCCTCACCCAATTTAAAAGGGATGACGGTTATTATTGTCGATGACGGACTAGCCACCGGAGCCACAATGCATGCGGCCGTAATGGCTTTAAAGCAGACAGATATCAAAAAAGTTGTCGTCGCGGTACCGGTGGGCGCCGTTGATACAATCAGGAAAATGGAAGATATAGCCGATAAGGTAATATGTCTTTTTACGCCTGATCCATTTTACGGTGTTGGCAACTGGTACAATGATTTCTCACAAACAACGGATCAGGAAGTACAGGAACTTCTCACTTTGAATTCAGATAAATGAAAACGGGATAGAAAATGGAAATAAATGAAAATGATGCCTTTTTGATATCCGCTATTGAAAAATGCGCCTATCCTGCCGGTGAAGCCACTGACGAATATGACAGCATTATTGAAGCTTCCTCAGATAAGCAATTTGTTCTCATTGGCGAGGCTTCACACGGCACCGAGGAATTTTATCGTACGCGCTCAGAAATCAGCCAGAGATTAATTGAAGAAAAGGGGTTTGATGCCGTTGCCGTAGAAGCAGACTGGCCGGATGCCTATGCTGTTAACCGTTTTGTCTGTGACTTAACTCAACCTTCAACTGCAGAGGAGGCATTGTCACGATTTGAACGCTTTCCCACCTGGATGTGGGCCAATTATGAAATTCTTCATTTTATAAAATGGCTAAGGGCTTTCAATGAAATGTTTCATAAAAAAACAAAGTCCGTTGGCTTTTACGGTCTGGATCTTTATAGCATGAATACTTCCGTAAATGCCGTTATTGATTATCTGAAAACAATAGATATTGATGCCGCAGAGCGAGCAAGGCAGCGTTACAGCTGTCTCGAATATTTTGCAGATGAAAAGCAAACCTATTCCTATGAACTAAAAAAGGCTGTTGCCAAAAGCTGTGAAAAGGAAATCATTGACCAGCTGATTGATCTAAGAAAAAAAGCATATCATTATCTGCAGCGGGATGGTCTGATTGCTGAAGATGAATATTTTTGCGCAGAACAAAATGCACGCCTCATCAAAAATGGGCAGGAATATTATAGCAGCATGTTTGCAAGTGAAGTTACGCCGCGCCCTAATTTATGGAATTTGCGTGACCGTCATATGTTTGGAACCCTTGAAAATCTAAAAAAACATTTAAGCAACCAGCTTGGCAGGAAAGCTAAAATAATTGTCTGGGCCCATAATTCACACATCGGTAATGCTGCTGCTACTGAGATGTCCCATAGGGGCGAATATAATATTGGTCAGATGGTCAGGCAAACTTATCAGGATCAGGCATTGCTTGTCGGTTTCTCAACGGCCAGGGGAACGGTTACCGCCGCTTCCAACTGGTCTATGCCTGCGGAATGTAAAAAAATACGTCTCCCAATACCCGGCAGCTATGAAGATATTTTTCATAAAGTGAACAAAAAGAATTTCCTTCTGGATCTGAGGGAAAATAACAACGCAACCGATAAGCTTTATTTGCCCAGGCTTCAGAGAGCCATAGGGGTTATTTATCGTCCGGAAACGGAAAGACAAAGTCACTATTTCCACGCTGTTCTTCCCGCACAATTCGACTTTATGATTCATTTTGACGAAAGCAACGCCCTTGAACCCATGGATGTCGGCTCACAATGGCAACGTATAGAGCAGGATGAGACTTTCCCCAGCGGACTTTAGATAAAAGCTCCCTACTGAAAGGACAAATTGATTTTTTAATATTTCATAAAACAGATTTTTAAACCATAGACAATATAGGAGCTAGAAATGACATTATCCAACACCCCATCCTATCCGGCACAGCTTAAACATATCGGAGAATGCCAGAAAAAACTTTCTGAAAGCCAACCAAAAATTCTGGATGCTTTTGATCAACTGCATCGTGCCAGTATTGCTGACGGCGCTCTAAATAAAAAAACCAAGGAGCTTATTGCACTAGCCATTGCGGTAGTTTCCCGTTGTGATGGCTGTATCTCATTTCATACGCATGATGCTCTGGAGGCAGGCGCCAGTGAACAGGAAATAACAGAGGCGCTCGGCATTGCCATTCTTATGGGCGGCGGCCCTGCCATGGTCTATGCCACTCATGTAATGGATGCTATGAGCGAATTTAAAGCATTACAGAAATAACCGTTATTTATATTCAGGTCGATTTATTATAGATCATAACTCTGATGAAGTTTTGGAATTTCGACTTTTTTGCCTTTTAATTTTTTGGCAAAAATATGCATGGTTTCTTCTTCACCGTGAACAAGGAATGTTCTTTTTGGGTTTCCGGTTTTATCATGCCAGGCAAGCAGCTCCGCCTGATCAGCATGGGCAGAAAAACCGCCAATCGTATAAATATTGGCCCGTACCGGGATCATTTCACCATAAATTTTGACATGCTCTGCCCCATCAACAATTTTTCTCGCCAACGTCCCTTGCGCCGCGAACCCAACAAAAATGATACTGCATTCCTTGCGCCAGATATTATGTTTCAGATGATGCCTTACCCTGCCCCCCGTACACATACCGGAACCAGCAAGGATAACCGCACCACTGCTGATCTGGTTTATTGCCATGGATTCAGCTGTTTCCCGCGTAAAATGAAGTCCCGGCAGCCCGAACGGATCATTGCCATTTCCTGAAACCGCCAGCGTTTCACTGTCGAAACATTCAGGGTGACGTTTAAAAATTTCAGTTGCAGATATCGCCATGGGCGAATCCAGAAAGACAGTAATGAAATGGGCAAGGCGTCTGTTTTCAACACCCTCCCGCAGATAATAAAGTATTTCCTGAGCCCGCTCCAACGCGAAGGTCGGGATGACCACATTGCCACCTCTGCCAATGGTTTTATTAATGGCATCATAAAATTCATCTATGGTCGGCTCGAGTTTCTTATGAAGCCGATCCCCATATGTGGTTTCAATAACGACCGTATCGGCATCGGGTGGTGTTGCCGGGTTACGGAGTATGGCCCGCCCACTATACCCCAGATCCCCTGAAAACAGCAGCCGATGCTTTTTTCCCTGTTCCTCAAGTTCCAGGAATATACTGGCGGATCCAAGGATATGCCCCGCATCCAGAAATGTTGCCCTGACTCCCGCCGCAAGCTGAATACCCTCGTTATAATCCGCCTGTCTGCCAAAATAATTAAAACTATTGAGCACATCCAGTGTCGTATAAAGCGGTTCAATTTTATTTGTTTTCTTTCCACCCTGCCGATTTATTTTTCTGATTTGATAACGGGCCTCCTCCTCCTGCAAGCCTGCAGAATCAAGCAAGACTAGTCGGGCCAGTTCCACGGTTGCCGCAGTCATGATAATTTCACCTCTAAACCCGCGTTTGACAAGCAGGGGAATACGACCGCAATGATCCAGATGTCCATGTGTTAGAAGAAGATAATCAATATCGGAAGGATCAAATCCAAAATCCTTGGCATTTTCCTGAACCAATTCATGTCCACCCTGATAAAGGCCGCAATCAACCAGAATTTTTTTTCCGCCGCATTCAACCAAATGACACGAACCGGTCACATTGCGGTCAGCACCGTGAAAAGACAGTTTCATTGACTATTTCCTATTATTGTTTCACCATTTTGCTCATGCCAGCATAATAATCCATCCCATATATCTCTTGCTGTTTCAGCATACCAGAAAAGGTCTCTGTCTTCTTCATCTATAACGCCTTCTTCGACCATGAAGTCTATATCAAAAACCTTGCGCCAATAGGCTTCACCGACAAGAACCACAGGAAGCGGTTTGATTTTACGGGTCTGAATTAACGTAAGTGTTTCAAAAAGCTCATCCATTGTTCCAAAACCACCAGGAAAAGCAATCAACGCCTTTGCCCGCATGAGAAAATGCATTTTGCGTAATGCAAAATAATGAAACTGAAAACAAAGCTCTGGTGAAACATAAGGGTTTGGAAACTGCTCATGTGGCAGATTAATATTTAAGCCAACGTTTTTTGCCCCCGCTTCACTAGCCCCTCTATTTGCTGCCTCCATTATACCGGGGCCGCCGCCTGTTACAATTACAAGACTCGTATCTTTTGGGCCATTGCCAAAAGAAGCAACAAGTCGTGAGAATTCACGGGCAATTTCATAATAGTGACATTTTGCCTGAATGCGTTCAGCTATCAATAAACGCCTATGTAATTCTTCATCATCAGGTGATTTTGATATTTCATCTCTTAATTGTTCAACATGTTGTTTAGCTGCAGCTGGTTCAACAATTCTTGCACTGCCAAAGACTACTATTGCTGATTTTACACCATTTTCCTCTAAGACTTTGTTCGGCTTTATATAATCGAGCATCAAACGCACACCGCGCATATCATCGCCGTTCAGAAAATCCAAATCCTCGATGGAAGGTCTGTATGATGGACTATTCAGTAAAGCTTCAATTTTTGCCGGACCTTCAGGATCTTCTGATTTTGGTTTTGGCTGATACCCTGGTAAAGGCTCTTTTCGCTCGAGCGGATGTGCCGGTGTCGGCACCTCATCTCTTATATTTTTTTTTATCAATCCTGGCCTACCTGTCATTCATGTGATGAGTTCAATTCATTGAATTTACATTAGTAAATTAGAACTAATCTTCATTTGTGACAAGGTTGTTTTGAAAATTTGAGTCTGCTTTATATTCCAATCTATCAACCAGAACATCTGTATGAAGCAGATCAGAGTTATCAATTTCTGAAGCAGAAATGATAATTTTGGCAATTTCGACAATCTTCCTGCTTTGCTTCATGGCATTATTTCTTAATAATTTATAGGCGCTGTCTTCTGAAATATTCCGACTTGCCATTAGAAGCCCTTTGGCTTTTTCTATGACTTTTCTTTCTGCGAGTGCAGTTCTTGCCTGATCCAGTTCTATTGCAATTTTCTGGACACTATCAAAACGGCTTAACGCTACTTCTACAATTGCCCCAAGCCGCTCGGGTTTTAACCCGTCAACGATGAAGGCACTCACGCCGGAGCTGATCGCTTGGTGGATCGTCATAGCATCCGATTTGTTTACAAATATGATGATAGGCTTTTTAACCACTTTCGTTAGTTCAAACATTTTTTCGAGAGTATCGCGAGCCGGGTCACGTAATGCTATCAGGATAACGTCAGCAGAAGTGTCTAGAATTTTTTGATGGAAATTTGTGTGGTCATTCATAGATATTACAGGATCATAGTTGGCACATATAAGTGCTTTCTCAATAAGGACTGCATTGTCGGCATCTTCATCAATTACTAATATTTTCATTTCTTCTGCACAGTGTTGATTAGTTATCTATCAATATTACGGAGGCAAGGGGAGAGAAGCCTCGCCTCCGTACTGAAGTAAGAATTGGGGGAAACTTACTTCACTAGGAAAAATTTAAAATCATCTTTTCACTATTCACTATCCTTTCCTTATTCTCCCGGATCTTTGCCGAAGCTATATGCTGACGGAATAAATCTTGCGCTTTGAGGAGCAATTGGTTTGGGGTCAAACACAATTTTTTGCGCTTTAACATTCTCAGCCGCGGCCAATAATGGCAAAGGCACTAACAATGCTTTCAATATCAGTAATGATAAAATCATTCTTTGCTTTAACGGAGGAAGGGCAGGCAGCTCCTTCATGGTAATCGTCATTTTAAGTCTCCAAAGAAGTTTAATTAACCCTCGCAATGACAATGCATCTTGAGGCAATAAACAGGTCCTACTTTTCAATTCATGAGATCAGATAGAACCGGTGCTCATTCAATCCTTCTTTGGATCGAGGGTGGAACTCGCCGTCCCTGGCGGTTCACGTTTAAGTAATAGCAATTGCCGTGCCAGAAAATTTTATTCATTCTAAAAAAAATATTTTCTTTTCTTTATGACAATTAACCCATTGTTTTTAAAATGAATATTCAACATAAAATTTTCATCCTTATAAATTCAAAGCCAAAACTAATTTTTCACATTCTGATAAAATTTAGTGGATGTGATTAAAAAAAGGACTGCCTGATTTACAGTGCATAAAAAATAGGCACAAATTGAAAAGAGCGTTAAGAGGCACTGTAGGAAAAATGTTTGATTCTGATTTTATCAAATCTTTCTAAATTAAAGACTGCCAACAACATGATTATTTTCGGAAAAATTCCCGTTTTAAGAACTATATCTGTCCATTTTCCGGAAATCTTCCGGAAAATGGACAGTGCTCATAGCGACTAATATTATATGTTTTGTTTCTATTGTTTCGCCGTATAATCAATAAATATTCTGAAATTAAAATGCTCCATATTCAGAAATATTATAAGGAAATTAAAAAATGATATTTGTGAAAAAGAAGTTGAAATTACTCCCTATAATTCTTTTCATTTCATTTACAGGTTCAGCCGATGCTTTAGCGGATTATTCAAATGGCGTGATTGCCATGATGTTCGGGCAATCTGACTATGCCATTTCGGAATTTAAAAAGGCTGCTGCAGAAGGTCATATGGAAGCAACATATTCCCTTGGATATATGTATGAAAACTCGGTAGGGGTACCTAAGAACTACCCGGAAGCTTTAAAATGGTATAAGGCCGCAGCGGCGTTGGGCGACCCCAAATCACAATATATATTGGGTAATATGTATAACAGAGGTCGCGGTGTTGAGATTAATTATGAACAGGCTGTCAACTGGTATAGGCTTTCTGCTGAACAGGGATATGCATGGGCAGAATATTTTTTAGGTCTCAAACTTGAAACCGGCCAAGGAACATCAAAAGACCTTGAAAGTGCAGCCTATTGGTATGAGCGTGCCGCGGATCAGGAACATGCCCGTGCTCAATATAATCTTGCGAAAATATACTATCAGGGAAATGGTGTAAAACAGGATTTTTTAAAAGCCTATAAGTGGGCCGTCCTTGCAGACTCATACGGTGAGGGTGACGCAAAAAGTTTAATGCTCATTTTAGAAAAAAATCTATCGGAAAATGAAATTCTTAAAAGCAAATCTGATGCTAAAAAATGGATAAGAGAGCACAGATAAATAAGCCCTAAAATTATCGTATCCGAAATATTTGGAGTATAATTTAAATCATCATTCTTATTTACATTATGGGAATGATATATGTGGCTATCACATGGGAAATTAAATTGGAATGATTCTATATTAGAACATGGTAAAAAAAGCCGTACGAATATGTACGAGCAGATTAGACTCTTTTCTCTTTTTATAGTACAATGCACTCAAAATAATAAAATACATTAACAAAAAATATATGGGCACTGATTGAAGTAAGTTAAGCAGGTTGAGTTACAGCCTTCTATAATATTGATATTCATCAATAATTGGGAAAAAACCATGTGGGAGGGTTTTAGATATTATTGGGAGCATAAACGGAATAGTCTTATTGACTGTACGGCATATAGACTTGGTTTCTCATCATCGAAAATTAAAATTATTTCTAAAAATGCCTTGATTTACTGTATAATACCGTTTGTAGCGCCCCTGCTCACGGTACAAAATTCCATTGCTCAGGAAACACTGAATATTCCGTCTTACTACGGCGGGACATCAACAAACAGTCAGACGGTTCAGGACAATAGTCTTCAAAATGACCAACAGACGGCTATCCAGAATTATCAGAATTTAATCAACAACATTCAAATAAACCAAAACCTGCTCTCACAACTTTCAGAAAGCAGCCAGGTGGTTGCCAACCCCAATACGGGAGAAGTCAGAACAGTCGGGACAAATGATCCAACGCCATCAGGCTGGATGAGATTGGATGTAACACCGACAACAAATGGCTATGTACTAGGTAGCAATTCTGCATCAGGCCAGTTTTCCTACACAATTCAAAGTCAGCCAGTAACAACCAATGTTACACAAGCCCAATCACCGACTTATAGCTATAGTCCGAATATGGTAACGGCCAGTGGCGGCCAAACGACGGTGACAAATAATACCCAAACGACGGTTGGGGACACGACAACGCAATCTTTGGCTGACGGGACCAAAATAACATCAACACCAACAGAAACAGTTGATACTGAGGTCACAACTATAACCACTCCCGACAGCAAAACGGTCATTACGGAAACAACGACGACAACGGTCACTGAAAATTTGATCCAGTCTCCAACAATAGTAACCAGCAGTGAAACGGGCGGTGGCATGAATTACGCCACACAGGCACAACAAGCAACCCAGGCTACTCAAGCTCAGCAGACAACTTCAGGGACCAGTACCGGAACCAACAATACTGGAACAAATACAGCTATAGCTGTACCAACTGTTACCGGCGGCCAAACCACAGTAACAAATGATACACAGACCACAGTTGGCGATACGACAACGCAAATTCTGGATAACGGTACAAAAATTACATCAACACCGACACAAACAGTTGATACAACCGTTACCACAACGACAACGCCAAACAGCAAAACAACGATAACGGAAACACTTACCACAACGACAACGGAAGGAACGATTGAAACGCCAGCGGTCGTGAGTGGTGGAAATTCAACATCTACGACAACTACACCTTCTAATACCACTCTTAGCAGTAGTGTTCCGGATGTTGATAAAACGCCAACAACTTCTAGTGCCGTTCCTATCCCTAATTCAACCACTTCCGGTTCAACAGTTGGTGACACTGGTTCAAAAAAGACAATAGTAGATAGCGGTTCAAACATAGCAACAAATCAGGCTCCTGCTGCCGATGATACTTCAGCATCAACAAATGAAACGGACGGGGAAGAGACTGCAACCACTGATAACTCTGAAGTCAATATGGCTGATGCATCAAAGACAGCGAGTACAGAAAATGGTGCTGATGATACTGTGACTGATGATGAAACATCTGAAAAAACAGATGAAGGACAAAGTTCTCCGGCATCAACACCGGCAGCAGTAAAATCAAACCAGGTAGCCTCTGCATCAGGGATGTCACAGGCAGAACGGGAAGCCGCCGCCGCCAGAGCAGCTGAAGAGGAAAGACGTCGCCGCGAGGAATATATCCGGCAACAACAGGAAGCCTCCAGTTTGCGGCAAGGGGCACAGGCCCGCGCGACAGCCCTTATTGAAGACAATAATAACTCCATGATGGGCGTATCCATGGGCCAGATGGGTGGAAGTGAGGGGATGATGGATCCTCAACGCATGAGCATTTTTACTCAAAATGCCCGCCTAAAAGCCGGTAACACAATCCCTAATTTATCCCCTCAAATTGCAAGCCTGAGCAACAGTGTCGCAAGTGCCAGTAAAAATATAAATGACGGAGAAGCTGTGGGAGACGTTTTCGGCCCCTGCCCCGAAATTCTGGCCAATGCGTGCGAAGAAGCAGCAAATAAAGTGGCCGATGAACTCGATAAAGAAATAAATGATGCCAAAAATGAGGGTGAGAAAAAAGCCAAAGAAGACCTTGATGATATTGAAAAGGATCTGGACGAAGACGCTGACCGGGCGGACGAGGAGAAAAAGCGAAGGGATAAACGTAGTGCCCGTCAAAAAGCAATTGATGCATTAGAAGAAGAGCAGAGGCAGCGTGCTGAAGACCTAAATGAACAAGGTGACGAACTTGAAGAAAGAGGAAATGAACAGCAGGAACGCCGTGCAAGGCTTGAACAGGAAGAGCGTGATTTAAGAAAGGCAGAACAGGAAGCCCGCAGAAACGGCGATCCAAACTGCCGTAGTTCTGAATGCAGGTCCATTCGTGAACAACGTCAGCAAAATTCACGGAATATAACCGACCTTGCCAGAGAGGAAGGACGGTTTCAGGCAGACCAGGCCCGCTTTCAGGGGCAGGTCCAGGATTTCCAGAGAAATCAGGCCCGTCTTGACGCAATGCGTCAGGGTGATCCAGTTTTCGAAACAGAACGCATGCGAAATGAGGCCCATCAAGCTGCTGCTAATGCTCAAAGTGAAGTTGATCGACTGCGGGAAGAACAGCTTAATTTAAGACGTCAGGGCGGATCAGGCTCAAGACAGGATCAAGCCTATGACCGGGCCATCGAACAGGCAGAAAGAGAAGCGCAGGCTGCAGCAAATAATGCGCAGATCGCTGACAGCTTAGCGTTAAAAGCCCAATTTTATGCAAATGGAATGCAGGACGAATGGAATGATTACGAAAATGCCCGCAAGGCAGCAGATGCTTTTAACAATTATATTGATGCCAATAACCAGGCAACCGACCTAAGAGCACGGACAAGCAGTGCTCAGGATGCCCTAGACGCAGCGCGCCAGAACCCGGATTTTGACCCGAAAAGTTTATCTGATCTGGAAAATGAAGTTAGAGACCTTAGAACACAGCTAGAAACTGCGGAGGAAGCCGTAAGAAACTTTGCCGGTGATGTCGGTAATACAACAAAGGCATTAACTGGTAAAAGCCTGCCTGTTACCAACGCGACAAGTCGCCAGATTTCGGAAGCACTGGATAATATTTCAGGTGAATTTGCCGAACGTCAACGGTTAAGCAATTTAACGGATGCAGAGCTTAACAATGAAATCAATATGATTAATGAAGCCAAAACCCGGGTAACTGCTGCCAGAAACGGACTTGGCGGTACGGTCGAGGATCCTGGGGGTCAATATACTGATCGTTACAAAGCACTTCAGGCAGAACAGCAGCAGCTTCAGGAAAATATTGAGAATTTCAATCCTATGGGATCAAGCGGAACTGGTGTCGTTTTTGGCGCTGATCAGGCTTACCGGGATATGACAAAACGCTTAAGCGAAGTTGAAAGTGAGCTTAACGGGCTAAAATCAATTGGTGCAGCAAGCGATGCCGTCGACCTTGTTAATACACATAATCAATGGGCCGCTGATTTAACCGATGGGTTGCCCTTAAATGCAGATGGGACCATTAACAGAACTGCCTTTGCAAAACAGGTCGGGGAAATGGCGCAGGCGCAGGTCAATCTTGTAAATGCGACAAGCAATCTTCAGCAGGCACAAAGTAATCTTGCTGAGGCTCAGGCAGGTGGTGATCCGGCAACTATTGAACGCGCACAGTCAAGGGTCAGTCAATATAATGAGGTGGTAGACAGGATAACCGGTCAATTTGCTGAGAATGACATTAATATTTCAACCAATTCCGAAGGTGGGTTTGCACTAAGTGCCAATTCCATCGGAGCATCGTCCACTTGGGCCGCCGCCGCCGAGGGTGTCAGTAATGCCGTAACAAATGCCCAAAACCAGCAACAGCAACTGGCAAATTCACCGCAACAGGCAAAAACCACCAATAACAGCACCGACAGCACGACGGAAAGAATAGTCGAAGTCGCCAGTGATCCGGTTTTAATCAGTGAACCACCTCTTGAACAGCCCGGAGGCTTTTTCCAGTATATTACTGATGCCGCCAATGACTTATCTGAACAGGCCACTCACGGAGCGGCAATTGCGGTCGCAAGTGCAACAAAACCAACCCCTACTATTGCCGACCAACATGAACTAATTTCAACCACCAAGCAGGCTGCAAGGGAAGTCAGAAGTGATGCTTTACGCATTGAAAACCAAATAGACACAGCCAGATTTGATGCAGAGCAGGCCCAAAAAGAAGCAGAATTTCAGCGCAGTCAGGCCGATCAAAATGTCGGAACCAGAGAACGCCAGGCGGACGAATATGTTGGCTTTGCTGATTATGCTGAAGAGCAGGCAAGTAAAAACCGCGCCAAAGCGGAAGATCTGGAAGCACAGGCAGAACGTTTAAGGCAATCCGCTGCCCAGTTTAATGCAATTGCGGATAGCACAGATGATAAATCCTTGGCCCGTGATGCACGGGCCGCTGCCCAGGATAACCTGCAAAATGCAAGAGAGAGAGAAGAGCAGGCAAAAGATTATCGTACAGAAGCTTCCCGTGATGATGCAAGGGCAGCAGAACTGACAGCAAGAGAAACTGAAATCAGGGAAGATGCCCAGAACCTTGAAACCAAAGCGCAGAATGCCGAGGCTGATGCGGCAAGAGCACAGGCAGAGGTCGAAAGATTGGAATCTGAGGCTGCCAGACTAAACAGCGAAGCTGCAAAACTCGATCAGCTTGCGACAACACAAGCCAACAGCCTTGTTGATGCGCAGCGTAAGGCCTTTAACGAACTGATTAACAGTCCGCCTGAAGGTTGGCGCTGGTCATCACTGAGTTCAGACGAACGGTCAGAGTGGCTGCAGGAAAATATACCACAGTGGAGCGAACTGAGTATTGATCAGAGAATTGATTTCATTCAGAAGCTTGAGCTTGGCGAAGCCGCCAATGATTTCAAGGAACAGAATTCAAGATATGAAGAATTTAACAATAGTTCTCAAGGGCAGCGCTCAACCAAAGAAATGCTTGAAAGTCGCCAAAGAGACCTTGTTAATATGCAAACGCGCCTCAAAGAACTGAATGACATGACCATCTGGAATGATGAGGAGGAAGCTGAGGCAAATAGATTAAAAGAAGGACTGGAAGTGGGAACGTCCCGTCTGCGGGCAGATCAAAGGGCCAGAAATACTGAAGAAATGCTTCGTTATGAAGCTTGGCAGGAAGCCAATAAAAAACTCTGGGCGGTTAATGATGAAAAACGGGCGGAAGAAGTTCAACGAAATGTTGATGCCTATGCCGATGCTCAGTCACAGGTTGGAAATGCCCGCAATATTCAGTCAGCACGGAGTCAGGCTTTCGACACTCGCGAAGCAGAAATACAAAATCGAATTAACAACCCGACCAGTGCTGAAGATGCCGAAGTGGCAAAAGGTGAACTTACCCGTCTTCAGGAAGCCCGAAAATACTGGGAAGATTTTGACGCAAGAACCGTTGCCGGAAGTGAAGCTATTGCGGCAGACGTGCGTCGGGAAATCACATATTACGGCACAATGAACGGACTAGGTGAAATTGCCTTCGAAGACAATCTGGAAGAACGGACAAATGCCAAACTCATGTCAGATTCTGACCTGAATTCACAGCGGCAGGCAACGGCCACAACAATTCAGAATGCCGTGAATGGCATTGATTTTAAAGAAGCCGATCCAACGATATGGGAATCCATCATCACCGGCTATGATGCGACAACAGATGCTGTCCAGAATACGGCTGTTGGTATTTCATCAGGCGTCGGAGCACTATATGGTGTCGGCAAAGGTACGGTCAAAAGTCTGGTCGGGCTCGCTGATATTCTTATTGTTCAGTCGCTTGATACTTACTACGAAACGCTACAGCTTTATTTCAATGAGGCAACTGGGCTTAATGTAGACATCTTTGGTTCTGAGAATCTTGATACGATCAATAACCTTGGTGAAGCCAGCTGGGGTGACCTGGGAATGAAATTCGTAATTGGTGAAGGCAAAAAAATATCGGATGGACTTGATCAACTGAATAGTGCCTATCAAACCGGATCATTAAGCGATGCTTTCTCCGGCTCATCTGAAATCACAGCAGTCGGTGCAGAATTATTTGTCGATCCGGCAATGGTTATTGGCGGCGGTGGTAAAATCATTACGGTTCTGCGCGGACTGGACAAGGTAGATGAACTTGCTCAGGCCGCAAACATACTGGAGGAAGCAGCGAGAGGCGCCAATGCAATAAATGATGCTGCCAGAACGGGTAGCGCTGTTGCAACGGATGTTACCCGCGGAGCAGAAATAGTAGGAGACACAGTCAGATTTACGGAAAGTGCCCACCTTCCTGAGGTTACTGGCGGCGCTTATAAAGGACTGGATGAACTTTTGGGTCCGGAATTTGCCAATGCCTTTGGGGAAGTGCCAAAGGCGCCGGTCTATCCACCGGCCAGGCCGACACCCTTAAGACCCGGAACCACAGGCCCGACAACCGTTCTGCCACCGCGGGATGGTCCTTATATCGGACTTGATGAGCTACTTGGTCCTGAATTTGCCGGGGCACTGGATGGACCGGTGCCTGCTACGACATTGGCTTCGGATACACTGCCTTATCAGGGGCTGGATGAATTGCTGGGACCTGAATTTGCCAACGCCTTTGGCACGACACCACGTGCACCTGTTTACCCGCCCGTCAGACCCACTCCTCTCAGACCCGGAACTGCCGCCCCAGCAGCACCTCTGCCGCCACGGGACGGTCCCTTCCAGGGCCTTGACGAATTATTGGGCCCCGAATTTGCCAATGCGTTTGATGATGTTCCGAATATTCCAAAAGATGCAACAGGTGTCCCCTATCAGGGGCTTGATGAAATCCTCGGTCCGGAATTTGCCAATGCATTTGGGGAAGTGCCGAAGGCACCGGTCTATCCACCGGCCAGACCAACACCTTTAAGACCTGGCACCACCAGCCCGACAACCGTGCTTCCTCCACGTGAAGGTCCTTATATTGGGCTTGATGAAATGCTGGGTCCTGAATTCAGAAATGCATTTGATGAACCTTTCCCTGCCGCATCAAGAACCGGCCCGGGTGGAACTCAGCCTGTAGCAGGTGGCAACGGCGGACAGATTCCACCGACCAATGCAGGCGCAGCATCGCCACCCGCTAGCAGCAGTGGCATTCCGCCAACCAATGCGCCGGGTGCCCGTCCTGCACCTTCGGCAGCCAACAGCAATGCACCTCTTGCAGTGGGAGAATCTGGCATACCAGTTAATGAAATTGGTATTCCACCAACTAATCCGCCAGTTGGCATACCGCCAACCAATGCACCTGGCGCACGTCCAGTGCCATCGGCCGCGAATACAAATCTTCCATTAAGGCCCGGCGAAAGTGGCCTCCCTCTGGATCTTGGTAATGCCGGCCCGAATGGTACCTTGTTTGACGGACCGGTGGCTGGACCTGTTGATAATATACCGGGGGCTGCCCCATCGGGCACATCGGCGGGCAATTTACCCCCTGGCGTTTTCAGAACAGAAAATGGCCTGATGCAGGTGCCTTTAACAACTGCACCGACAGTCCGGGCCACAAGGGCCGGACGGTTTCTAATACTTGAAGATACAGCAACAGGATCGCGTCAGGTTCTGGAAGTGGGGGATGAAGTCGGCAGAGGATCCTTTACCGTAGTGAATGATCTAAACGGTAAAAATCAGGGAAATGTCATTAAATTAAGCAGAGAGGTGGACCCGGTAACCGCAAGACTTGATAATGTAGGAACGCAAGCTTTTACTGACCTGCCCAAACAAGTAAAAGATAACTTTGTTTATACCCCGGAAGCACGAGGCGAGTTTCAGGTAACTGCTGCAAATGATAATGGTGTCCTTGCCGGAAGAAATATTCGGATTGCTGAAAAAGCACCCGTTCCGACATACAGTCAGGCACGGGGAGCACGAACCCCAATGACTCTGGATGAGGTAGAGTCAATTTCCAGAGCACAGGACCTTATTAATGAAGGCGGGTTTGTTGTTCTGGATCTGAAAAGTAATAATTTTGGCTTCCAGGACCTTCCAAATGGCTTTAAGCGCACAATAGTTCATGATGCAGGGGGAACCGTGCCGACAGTTGGTGCAACTTCCGCGGAACGGGCGGCAAATGCAAAAACCATTCAGCGGGCCTTGATGACCCCCGATGAATCATTGGTTACCCAGTATAGGGAAGCAATGAATGCCTATGAAAGTTATAAACTTGATTGGGCAAGGGCACGTGCAAATGGAAACGCCGATGCGGCCGCTGCTGCAGCCACAAATATGCAGAATGCTGCAGAACGTGCATTTGACATAACATCAGGTCATGGACGTGCCGTGCTGGAAGAGTATGGCCATTTAATTGATGAAGCAAGCTTGGGGGTTCCACTGGAAGAAATTGGGTTTAATCCGGTTCTTGGCTTTAATCAGGATGGTGTTAGGGCCGCGGCAAGGTCAGCAGTGGCAAATGATAATTTTACCGGCTTTGGAAACGCAGCAGGAGGGTTTTAATCATGCCAAACAGGAGGCTTATGAGTGAGTAAAAAGACATATTTAATTCCAATTGGTTTGATTTCTGCGGCTTTGATCAGTGAGGCATATGCACAGCAAAATCAGCAGGAAGGAAAATTGAGTGAACGTAATTTTGAGCGTGCCGATTATTACCGCGAACGGGCACAGGTTAATGCTCAATCTGCGCTCGATTACCCATTTGTTCCATATCAGACCGGAAGAAGCGAGAGCGTTGACTATGTTGCACTTACTCATCAGATACAGATATTGGCCGCCCAGCTTCAGGCTGTTGCAGCAGAGGCAGCAAGGCTCGAGCAACAAAAATCAAATAACACCCCTGGTCTGGAATTGCCATCTGCAGGAAGTGGTCTGGAAGCCTTCGGGCCAGAGGGGCCAACAGAAAAATCCGTTAAAGTTCTTCTTGAATATAGACTGATGGTTTCAGGAAACCCGCGATTAAAAGTCGGTCCCGTCAAGGAAGAGGGTGACAATATTCGAGCCCAGATTGTCACAGAGAATGGTGCATTGGTGGATGAATATCTGATTAGTAAAAATAACGGCGTCTGGTCACCGGTACGTTGAATAAAATGGAGGTTACAAATGAATAATGTAAAAACAATAAAAAATCTTGTTACAGTGATTAATCAATGTCTGGTGATTATTTTATTAAGTATGGTGGCGCCGGTATACAGCTATGCCCAGGATGATGTTGAAGCGGAAGAAGGCATCCTTGACGGGAAAATACCACAAGTCAAAGGTCCAAGACGCACTGTCGCCGTTGGAAAATTTGACTCAATTGGTTCTTTCGCCGCTAATTATGGAGACTGGTCTATTGGCGGCGGTTTATCCTCCATGTTTGTGACTGCCTTAAGAGAGGCGGATCGCTTTATTGTCGTGGAACGCGCCAATCTTCAACAGGTATTGGCAGAACAGGAACTTGCAGCAGGCGGACTGACCCGACAGGAAGGAAGGCCACAATCCGGCAATCTTCAAAATGCCCAGATCATCATATATGGAGCGGTCACAGAATTTGATGCCGGTAACAAGGGAGGGGGTTTAAGCTTGGGCGTATCAAGCGGCGCCCTCGGAAGCTTGCTAGGTGGCGGCGCCTCACTACAAGGAAAATCAGGCACAGTTGGCTTAGACATTCGATTGGTAGATACTTCAAGCGGTGAAATCATTGACAGTTTCAGCGTGAAAGAAACGGCAAAGAGCAGATCTTTCGATGTTAATGCCGGCTATAAAGGTATGAATCTGGGTACAAACCAATTTTATAAAACACCCCTTGGGCAGGCCGCCCGAAAAGCAATCACCAAAGCCGTGCAGAATATCGCTCGTAAATCAGAATATGTAAAATGGTCCAGCTCGGTTGTAGAATTTGATGGCAGTGAAATATATTTAAACTATGGTGAAAATGCCGGTTTAAAATCCGGAGATAAATTTGTCGTCGAAAGGATTGTTAGACGCTTGACCGACCCCACAACGGGTGAACTTCTAAGTGTGAGGAAGAAAGAACTCGGCATTATCACACTCACTGGGGTTGAAGAACGGTTGTCTTATGGTGACTATGCCGCTATTGATACAACACCGCCTGAACGCGGAGATATGGCCGTTAAAATGTCAAATTAGGAAATGCCCTGGATTTTTTATTGGCAAAAGGGGAAAATGGTGGTGTTGTATCAATAGCGAACTAGTCTCTTATGATTTCCCTAAAATACAGGGAATTTACAGGGAAATATTCTCATTCTTGGGGTTTTTTATGATTTCATTGCTAAATTTACTATGAGTTACAGCGAGAAACTGACCATTTCCCTAAATAATTTATCAGGGAATTAATTCTGATAAACAGAGAATTTAATTCCTACAACATAGAAACTTACTGGCAAATATACAGAAATAATTCTCATTAAGACAATCCTATTGAAGCTGCATACGACAAAAAATACATTTATAACAAATGGGATGACTTGCACCTAAAACTGAAGATGTATAAGTTTCAAATGTGCCTTAAAGGAAATTATATTCTATAATATCCGCGATAACCCAAAATATTATCAGAGAATCCAATTGAATATTATTATTTTAATCAGCGCTGCATTTGGAGCAGGTATTTTAAATACAATTGCGGGCGGAGGGACTTTCCTGACTTTTCCGGCATTAGTTTTTACCGGGGTTCCACCTGTTGCAGCCAACGCTACAAGTGCCGTTTCTGTGTTTCCGGGATATCTCGGGGGCGCTCTCGGTTTTGGAAGTGAGTTAAAAGCATTTGACCGGTCAATTCTGATCCGCTTGACAGTAATAACGATAATTGGCGGGGCACTTGGATCAGGACTGCTTATTGTTTCTTCAAATCAGGCTTTCTCAATAGCTGTACCATTCTTACTACTATTCGCCACAATAGTCTTCCTTTTCAGTGAGGACATACGCCGCTGGACTACACAACACAGTAATCTCGTTTCTCCATATGGCTCTGTTGGAATATTCTTAACGAGTATTTACGGTGGATATTTTAATGGTGGATTGGGGATTGTATTCCTTGCTTTATTTGCACTATGGGGAATGGAAAATATCCATCAAATGAATGGACTAAAAAGCGGACTTTCATTCGCACTTTCAGCTATCTCAGTTTTAATTTTTTCATTAGGCAGTATGGTGGAGTGGTACGAAGCTGTGGTTATGATGATCGCCTCAACAGCTGGTGGCTACGTCGGCGCACCTATTGCAAGAGTTCTTCCTAAAACCATGATCAGATTAATAATAGCACTGGTCGGATTTATTATGAGCGGGGTATTTTTCTGGCGGCTCTTTTAATCAACAATTATTAAAAGAAAAATGAAATTTAAATCACTACCCATTAACAGTTTTTTCGACAATTACTTTATTAATTACATCCCTAGAACCTGCTATTAAAGAATATTTATAATATTCTATTAAAACCGCTGAATTTAAATTGGCGTTATGGATCGAGAGCAGAGTTTAAGGACACTCATTATTTAAATTTTTGAAGGCACTAATTCAATATCCAATAAACTAGCCAGACCGCCTGGGTTTTCTATTAGATCATCCAAACTGTATTTATCCAGAGTTTTCAGAAAAGAGTGCAGTGCTTCATCCAGTATAGAGGTTAATTTACACCCAAGTGCAAGCCGACATTTGCCATCTGCCTGCATACAATCAACAAGAGCCAGATCGGGCTCTGTTTTCCTGACTATCGAACCAATATTTATAGCTGATGGTTCTATATTCAGCTTAATACCGCCATTATTACCTCGACTGCTTTTAATGCATCCTATATGCCCAAGGTGTCGGACCACTTTCATAAGATGTCCCTTGGATATATCGTAACATTCCGAGATTTCCTGAATTGTAACCAGTCTATCACCAGTCACCCCCAGATACATAAGGACACGAAGAGAATAATCAGTTTTTATTGTAAGGCGCATTTTATTTTCTCTTATTGTAAAAATTAATCATTGGCAGAATAAACAAATCAAAGCACTTTTTGCAGAGTTTAAATCCGTAGCCTCAAAGCGACTATAATACAGTATTCGAAATTTTCCAATTTTTCAAAAAAATATTTTAAATATTCTTTTGGCTTGAATATTTTCTCCAGATTGCTATAAAGAACTCAATGAAGGTGCTTTAACTTGAAAAAGGCATAATTATGGAAAATGTAAATTTAACAGCTTTGGAACGACGTAAAATTATCCAGCAGAATGCTCTCAACATGGGAATAAATGATGAATTTATCTCAAAACTGGTTGATACATTTTATGATCATGTTCGATACCATGAGAGACTAGGCCCAATCTTTGATGACGTAATCGGAAATAACTGGGATGCTCATCTGTTAAAAATGAAATCTTTCTGGTCATCAGTCGCTATGAACAGCGGCACCTATTCAGGACAGCCAGTCCCGGTCCATAGAAAACTGACCAAGGCCAGGGAAGCCGATTTTGACATATGGCTGTCCCTTTTCGAAAAAACGCTGATCGAAATTGCGCCAACTGAAGAAGTCATTCCATATTTTATGGAACGGGCCGCCCGAATTGCCCAAAGCCTGCAACTGGCTATGTTTGGTGTGCCTGAATTAAGACAGGGAAGACTGTAAGATGGATTTAACATTGCATAATGGAATTGCAGGAATATGGGCGGGTGTTTCGCTTGGAGGAGCGCTGATTGCCGCACCTGCAAAATTTACGGTGGCATCATTAACCCTACCTGTTGCACTTGAAGTTGGAAGGGCACAGTTTCACTGGATCGGAATGGTCGAAATTGCGCTTTGTTTATTGCTTATTGGCAGTCTTTTTCGCTTTAAAAAGCCTCAGTGGCACTGGATAATTTTGCCAATTCTCATACTAGTCGTCCAGCAATTATTTTTAATGCCGCTGCTTAATGAAAGAACCGACCTTATTACCGCCGGCAGTGCAGCACCCCCAAACAGTATTCATGCCATTTATATTGTCTTGGAGGTCATTAAATGCCTTTCACTGGCCTTACTGGCCATTGGTTATTTTAAAATTGAAAATCACAACGAAAATAATCAGGAACCCTGAAAATGAATAAAGCGCCAAAATTACCCGATATTGTAAAACCCTATTTCAAAACCTCTCTTTTCAATAACCAATCAGTCCCTGAAAAACTGCTGAGTGATCATAATCTGAAAAAAGGAACCTGGGGTCTGCTCTGTGTTGAAAAGGGTGAAGTCAGATATTTTCTGTCAGAACAGAAAAAGCCATTGTCTTTGCTGACTGAAGGCGACTGTCAGGTAATTGAATCTCAAGTGCTCCATTATATCCGGCCGTCAAAGGATGCGGAATTTTATATCGAATTTTACAAATAAAAAATTGAACCGGAAGATGTAAAAATGGTTTCAAATCTGACACAAAAGGAGAGATATATTGCTATTTATATATCGGCAGCTTTAACCCTGATTGGCTTGACCATCGGTATAGCGGGTAGGGAAGATATTCTTGGCATTCATGGTGCCCTGATTGCCATTATTGGTCTGGCACTGATTTTTATTATAGGAAACTCCTATTATGAGCCGCAACCGAATTCATCCAATTTTAAAAAATATTTTGATGACCCAACCAAAGCTGGCATCATTTTTTCCATGTCATGGCTTGTTTTTGCAGCCTTTATCGGTGACTGGGTTGCCTGGCTTCTTGTTTTTCCGGAAGCCACCTTTGATGCCGGGTGGGCAAGTTTTGGCAGGCTTCGACCCGTTCATACAACCGGTGTTATTTTCGGGTTTGGTGGCAATGCTTTGATCGCGACTTCTTTTCATGTGGTTCAAAGGACGACAAGGTCCCGGCTGCCGGATCAGCTTAGTCCATGGGTGGTTATTATCGGCTATAACATATTCTGCCTGGTGGCCGTCAGCGGGTATCTGATGGGGATTACCTCGTCCAAGGAATATGCCGAACCTGAATGGTATGCCGACATACTTCTATTGGCAGTATGGGTGCTTTATTTTGTACTTTATTTAAGAACGCTGGCCCGCAGGAAGGAACCTCATATTTATGTGGCAAACTGGTATTTTCTGGCCTTTATTATCGTTGTTGCAATCTTGCACATTATTAACAATCTGGCAGTGCCCATTTCACTTACCCATGCCAAAAGCTATACCATTTTTTCCGGTGTACAGGATGCCATGACCCAATGGTGGTACGGTCATAATGCTGTCGCCTTTTTTCTTACCTCGGGCTTTCTCGGCATGCTTTATTATTATCTTCCCAAACGTGCCGGGAGGCCCATTTTTTCTTACCGACTGTCCATAGTGAGCTTCTGGGGCATCACCTTTATGTATATGTGGGTTGGATCACATCACCTTCATTACACTGCGTTGCCCCAATGGGTACAAACGCTTGGGATGTCATTCTCAATAATGCTGCTGGTCCCATCCTGGTCATCAGCCGGAAACGCCCTTCTGACATTAAATGGTGCATGGAACAAAGTCCGGGATGACGCCACGCTCCGTTTTATGATGATCGCCGCTGTGTTTTATGGACTGTCAACATTTGAAGGGTCATTTCTGGCAATTCGTCCCGTTAATGCCCTCTCCCATTATACTGACTGGACCGTTGGTCATGTCCATGCCGGTGTTCTGGGCTGGGTGGCGATGATTGTTTTTGGCTCATTTTATACTTTGGTTCCCTGGCTTTGGGGGCAGAAAACCATGTACTCAGCCAAACTAATTGAAGTGCATTTCTGGCTCGCCCTTATCGGAACGCTGATCTATGTCTTTGCGATGTGGAATTCCGGCATTATTCAGGGGCTGATGTGGAGAGCCTATAATGAGGACGGCTCCCTTGCCTATTCCTTTATCGAATCCGTTGCAGCGATGAAGCCCTATTATTATGCGCGGGCTTTTGGCGGCTTCCTGTTTCTGACAGGAAGCATAATCTGTTTCTACAATATCGTGAAAACAATAGGACAAACGGCGCAGGAGCAAGCAAGCCAGCCTGACCGGGCACCGGTCCCAACAACAGCAGCAATTGAAACACAGAGAACATAGAAATGAGTGAAAGACACAGAAAACTTGAACGAAGTGCCATGGGGTTTGTGTTTGCCATTATCCTTGTCGGCTCTATTGGTGGAGCAGTCGAGATTGCCCCGCTTTTTACAATTGATGAAACAGTGGAAGAAGTGCCCGATATGCGCCAGTACACACCATTGGAGCTGGCCGGTCGCAATATTTATATCAGGGAAGGCTGCTATGCCTGTCATTCACAGATGATCAGAACCCTTGAGGATGAGGTGGAACGCTATGGCCATTATTCATTGGCGGTAGAATCCAAATATGATCATCCAATGTTATGGGGATCAAAAAGAACAGGACCCGACCTGGCACGGGTTGGCGGAAAATATTCTGATCAGTGGCATGTTACCCATCTTAACAATCCACGCGATGTTGTCCCGCAGTCAGTTATGCCTTCCTATTCATGGCTTCTTCGAAATGATCTTAATTATAGGGACATAAATCTTGATCTGGCAGCGCTTCGTAAAGTCGGTGTTCCTTACACACAGGAAATGATTGATCATGCAGTGGATGATCTTTATGCACAGGCCAATCCGGATTCTGGCAATGTTGACGGCCTGCTTGAACGCTACGGTGAAAAGACAACCATAAGTTATTTTGATGGCAATCGCAGCAGTGTGACGGAAATGGACGCAATTGTCGCCTATCTACAGATTATCGGGCGACTGACAGATGTATCCGAAATCTCCGATTTAACTCTACCGAAGAATCTTGAGAAGAAGGAGTAGAGAATGGATATAAATCATGAGACCCTGGTCGCAATATCGAAATCATATGGATTATTTTACATGATGATCGTTTTCATCGGTGTGACTGTCTATGCCTACTGGCCTGCCAATAAAAATAAATTCGATCAGGCCGGGGAAAGTATTTTGAAGGATGAGGATAACCATGTCTGAGAAAAATATTGATCAATACTCGGGCCGTGAAACAACCGGGCACGAATGGAACGGTATTACAGAACTGGATACCCCGATACCAAAAGCCATATGGATATTCCTGACAGTAGCCACAATATGCGCAATCATTATGTGGATTTTACTTCCCAGCTGGCCGCTCGGTTCCACTTATACCAAAGGACTGCTCGGGGCCGATGAACGGGAAACAGTAAAAGAAAACCTCACACAGGCTAATTTGGTCAGAGAACCCTGGGAAGTCAGGCTGGCAAAGGCAGATTATCCGGATCTGAAAAATGACAATGAATTAACAACCGTGATTATGCGCAATGGCAAAAGACTGTTTGAAGATAATTGTGCCATGTGCCATGGCCGCGACGCAAAAGGCGGCCACGGATATCCAAACCTCACTGACAAACAGTGGTTATGGGGCGGCGATCCGGATACAATACTGGAAACAATTAACATCGGCATTAATTCCGGACATGAAGACAGTCGGGCAAGCGAAATGATGGCGTTCGGACGGGACGGCATTCTCAATGTAGAAGATAGGAAAAATGTCATTTATTTTGTTCAGTCTTTATCAGGTACCAATATTTCAACAACTGTTGGTGATGATGTCATTGCCGCAGGGGCAAAAGTTTTCTCGGAAAACTGTGCCGTCTGCCACGGAGAAAACGGCGAAGGCCAAACCGAGCTTGGTGCGCCTAATTTAACAGACCCGTTCTGGATATATGGAAATGACTATGAAACAATGTCATCCGTATTAAGAGATGGACGTCAGGGGGTCATGCCGTTCTGGTCTGAACGCCTAAGCCTGCCGGAAAGAAAAATTTTATCCTTTTACATATTGAAACTGGGAGAGACAGACTGACCACCAGGAAGAAAATAGCTGCCTTGTCGAACATTCTATTCATCTGTTTGAACTCAAAAGTATTTTGGTCATTTGCCGGAATACTGGTTCTTATGCTCGTGATCGGGGCTAATATTCATCTTGTGTATGTGTCAGTCAATTCGCAGCCAGCATGTGTGGCTCATTATAAATCAATTGATGAAGCCGGGAACGCATTCAGAGCGGCGAGTTCAAGTTGTTAAAATGATTAATGGACAAGCCATAAACAAGGGTGAAAAATTATGAACACTAAACAAGCAGAGGTACAGTTCGTAAATCCGAGACGCAAATTTGCGAAAAACATGGAATGGAATACGCCATTCAGATGGCTATCCGCCGGATGGGCCGACCTATGGTTATTTCCAGCCACCAGTTTACTTTACGGATCATTTATCTTCTTATTGTCTGTCCTGATTATCTATGTTCTTTTTATCATTAATGCCGAATATCTTGTGTTTTCTGCCTTTGCCGGCTTTATGATTGTTGGCCCTGCTCTTGCCGTCGGTCTTTATGAAAAAAGCCGCAGAATTTCAGAAAAAGAAACCGTTTCTATGGCCAAAATGCTGTCAATTCGGGGAAAAACCCTGGGGCAGATATTATTGGTCGGTGTAGTCCTCGGTCTAATTATGGTGATGTGGTTACGGGCAGCCTTCCTGCTTTATGCACTTTTTTTTGGCATGGTACCCTTTTCCGGGTTTGATCACATTATAAATACTGTATTCACCACCCCCACCGGATGGGGATTGCTAATTGTCGGCAGTGCAGTCGGTGGCTTATTTGCTTCCTTTTCTTTTGCGGTCAGCGCTTTTTCCATTCCCATGCTGCTGGATAAAAAAGTCGATGCCTTTACAGCAATGGGAACAAGTATGGCCCTTGCCTGGCATAATATGAAGGTTGCTGTAGTCTGGGGTTTTATTATTTTAATATTATTCCTTCTGTGTCTGGCAACAGGCCTGTTCGGATTAGTCATTATTTTTCCATGGCTGGGACATAGCACATGGCATGCTTATAAGGAGATAGACTGCTAACAGAATTTAAAAATAAAAAAATTAGATAACGATGTTTTTTGCTTAAAGTTTAAATCCAATTTGGCTATCATCATGAAAAGAAATTCATATGTATATTAAATCTATTCTATATAAAATCTCCGATGCGCTTTATACCATAAGTGACAATGCGCCCTTAATAGACGCTGCCCGAATTTTATCTGAAAAGCATAACGGGATTGTCGTTGTCTGTAGTAATGACGGCTCTATGGTCGGAATAATCAGCAAAACAGACATTGTCCGCCAGATAAGCCATTGTCATGGCAATAGTTGCACAACAATGGCGGATAAAATAATGACCCGGGATATTATATTCTGCAAAACAGACAGCTTGTTATATGACGTATGGGAAATCATGAAAGAATCCGGTATCACCCATGTTCCTGTAATTGATGAAAATAACGTCCCGATTGCCGTTTTAAATGCCAAAGACACCCTTCATGAACTTCTTAAAGATGCACAGTATGAAGAGGCGCTTCTAAAAGACTATGTAGTGGGTATTGGCTATAGATAACAGGACCTGATTTCTAATACCCGCCTTTCCATTGGCTGGCTCATCATTAAACATGAACTTAACTAAATTTTTAAAAGGAAATTATTTATGGAATTAACTTTACCTGTTTTACCCTATGAAACCGATGCTTTAGAACCTCATATCTCGGAAGAGACTGTGAAAACCCATTACTACAAACACCATCAGGGCTATTTAACCAAAGCGATAGATATTACCAAAGGCACCGACCTAGAAAAACTCAGCCTGGAAGAAATTATTTTGAAATCACGCAATAATAACCAGAAATTATTCAATTTAACGGCCCAGGTATGGAACCATACCTTATATTGGAATTCGATGTCACCAAATGGTGGTCAAAAACCTGTCGGTGCATTGGCAACTCAGATTGAGAAAGATTTTGGCTCATTCGACCAATTTATTAAAGAATTTAAACAATGCAGCATTGACAAATTCGGCAGCGGTTATGCATGGCTCGTATTCAGGAATAACAGCCTGGAAATCTTAAGCGGCGATGATGCGGAAATACCCGTTGCCGAATTAAATCAGGCACTTTTAAATATCGATGTCTGGGAACATGCCTATTATCTGGATTATAAAAATGAACGAAACAGATATGTAGATAAATTTTTTGAAAAACTCGTCAACTGGGAGAATGCTTCCAAGCGGTTTAATGCACTGACATAAAAAATAAATGGTGGGCCTGGTAGGACTCGAACCTACGACCAAACCGTTATGAGCGGTTTGCTCTAACCAACTGAGCTACAGGCCCCCAAAAACAAGACTGCTTAAGTAGCAGATAATAAAAAAAATGAACAGAGGGGAATTTGCATTTTTGCAAATTTTTTAAAGCCCGCTGATATCAGCGGGCTTTAGAGGTTTATTTATCCAGAAAACTTCTTAATTTTCGTGAGCGGCTTGGATGCTTAAGCTTGCGCAGGGCCTTAGCCTCAATCTGCCGGATCCGCTCCCGGGTTACTGAGAATTGCTGCCCCACTTCCTCAAGCGTATGATCGGTATTCATACCGATCCCAAACCGCATCCGAAGCACCCTTTCCTCACGTGGAGTAAGGGATGCGAGAACCCGTGTTGTTGTATCACGAAGGTTGGTTTGTATCGCGCTATCCACTGGAAGTATCGCATTTTTGTCTTCTATAAAATCACCAAGATGGCTGTCTTCCTCGTCACCAATTGGTGTTTCAAGAGAAATCGGTTCCTTGGCAATTTTCATCACTTTACGGACTTTTTCAAGTGGCATCGACAGACGGGCTGCCAGCTCTTCCGGTGTGGCTTCACGGCCAATTTCATGCATCATCTGTCGACCTGTCCGCACCAGTTTATTGATGGTTTCAATCATATGGACCGGAATACGGATTGTACGCGCCTGGTCAGCAATTGACCGGGTAATGGCCTGCCTGATCCACCATGTGGCATAGGTTGAGAATTTATAGCCACGACGGTATTCAAATTTATCCACAGCTTTCATCAGGCCGATATTTCCTTCCTGAATAAGATCAAGAAACTGAAGACCACGGTTGGTGTATTTTTTAGCTATGGATATAACAAGGCGCAGGTTGGCTTCCACCATTTCCTTTTTGGCAATGCGGGCTTCTTTTTCGCCTTTCTGAACTTTATTTACGATAACACGAAATTCAGTAATATTTAAGCCGACATCCTTGGCAATTTCAGAAACCTGATCCCGCATATTCTGCAAAATTTCCCGTTCCGAAGTAATAAAGCTGTTCCAGCCTTTGCCCTTTTCCTTTGACATCTCGTCGATCCAGTCCGGATCAAGTTCCCGACCCCAGTAATTATCCAGATAGGATTTACGGCTGACTTTATATCTTTCAGCAAGACGCAGCATCTTACCTTCAAGCCCCATCAGTCTTTTGCTTGAATGATAAAGCTGTTCAAGCAGAGCTTCGATACGGTTATTATTGAGACGCAGATTATTAACAAGCTCAATAAGCTCATCACTTAATTTACGGTACCTTTTTTCCTGCGTTGAAGTTAGTTCGGTATTGCCGATATTGGATTCATGGCGAAGAACCTGTAGCTTAGAAAACTTTTTGTATGTGTTGCCTATTTGGGTGAATATTTCCATTACCCTTGGCTGAAGCGCCTGTTCCATGGTGGCAAGTGACATTGTTGCGCCATCTTCATCATCATCGTCATCATCGTCATCTTCTTCTTCGTCGTCTTCCCCATCCCCTTCGTCATCCAAGTCGTCATAATCATCATCAAGGTTCTTTTTCGTAACCTTTTCTTTCTTTTTTTCTATGACTTCCTGCTCGGATTTATCTTCAACATCAGTGTCATCAATGTCATCATTTTCAGAACCTGAAGATGTCTCATCTGTTTCCTGGGTAGGATCATTACCATACATGGCATCCAGATCAATGACATCCCGTAGAAGAATTTCTTCTTCAGCCAGCATCTCACCCCATGCAGCCAGGGCATTAAAGGTAAGCGGACTATCGCAAAGGCCGGAAATCATAGTCTCTCGACCGGCTTCAATACGCTTTGCAATGGCAATTTCGCCTTCACGGGAAAGAAGTTCGACACTTCCCATTTCTCTTAGATACATTCGAACAGGGTCATCTGTCCGATCTGCAGGCGTTTTCGTTTCTATTTTATCAGAATCGTCATCCGACTGATCGTCATCATTGTCATCATTATCATCATCATGACTATTATCATCATCTGAATCCTCCGTTTCGGAATCAACATCAGCATTGTCAATGACGTTAATGCCCATTTCGGATAACAGCGTCATAACATCTTCAATCTGCTCCGAAGACATCTGATCCTGTGGAAGCGCCTCATTCATTTCATCATAAGTGATATAACCGCGCTTTTTAGCATCGGCGATCATCTTCTTAACGGCTTCCTGGCTGTTTACGACCGGAGTATCTGTATTATCCGCATTTTTATCAGACTTTGTGGCTTTTGGCGCCATTTATAAACCTCGATTTAATATAAATATCCAAAACCCGCCAGAAACCTTATTGTTCCATGGCTGTGGTCAACTTCCTTAGGCTTGCTGAATGCTCTACTTTCAGGGCTTGCAAGCGCGCATATTCTTCTTCGTTCAAATCCTTAGATCCATATGAAGCAATTTCCTTCTCTAGCTTTTCCAATTGAAAAAGCTCAATACAATGCTTCCATTTTTCTTCAGTTTCTTCCTTCGAAGATTCTGGCCCAATAAAATTATGGGCTGTCAACACGCCTTGCCTGAATATGATTTCAATCACCTGGCCCAATCCATTTTCTATTAGTTGGTGCCTCAGGTCTTTCTTTTCAAGGTTCGAGTCGCGACTTGCTATACGTATTATTTCATTACGGACCTTGTCAAGCTCAACTGATTCGAATTCAAAAGTAGCAAATAATTCTTCATGTCGTTCAAGCAACCATGGATGCTCCAAAACCGTTAGAATGATTAGCCTTTCCCGGCCTTTTTTTGATGAATCGCGAGATTTGCCAATTTCAGTTTTATGCAGTTCCCCAATGCTTTTTTCAGTTTTTCCCCGCTTAAAATCACTTACTTTTTTTCCATTGCCCCACCATTCAGACTGCTGATTCTTTTTATTCAGATTTGAATCAACTCTTTCATGAAGGTTAATTTCTGGCACAAACTCTCCACCAAACAGCTTTTTCAGACGTTTTCCATAATCGCTTTCATAATATCCCCGAATTTTAGAATCTTTAATTTCGGAAAGCTCACGGCTAATTTTCTGCTCAAGACCAGCCCTTTTTTCCGGGGTATCATATTGGGCATCACCAATGAGATCCAACCATAGGACACTGGCAAGAGGAACACCTTCTTCAAGAAGCTTTTCAAAAGCCTTACGACCATGACCGTTAACAAAACTGTCCGGATCCTCTCCTTCCGGCAAATAGACAAATCTGAGAGAATAGCCAGGCTTTAATAATGATAATGAACGTTCTACCACCCTGATTGCCGCACGCTGACCGGCTTGATCCCCGTCAAAACACATAAAAGGCTCTGGTGCTAGCCGCCACATTTCCCTCACCTGGTCTTCTGTAACTGCAGTTCCCAGCGGTGCGACAGCCTCTTCAAATCCTGCCTGTGCCAGGGCAATAACATCCATATATCCTTCTGTGACCAGCAACCTGCCCTTTTCAAAAGCAGCTTTTCTTGCACCACTTAAATTATAAAGCAGCCTTCCTTTATGAAATAGCGGTGTTTCAGGGGAATTTAAATATTTGGCTTTTGCATTATCTTTAAGCGCGCGACCACCAAAGGCAACCACCCGTCCCTGCCGGTCGGTGATAGGAAACATTACGCGACCACGAAACCGATCATAACTTTCACTGCCATCCTCGGGCTGAATAAGCATGCCCGCCTCTATAAGCATCTCTTCAGTAAATTCTGGTCGCGCCAACATCGCATTTTTAAGAGCAGTCCTGTCATCCGGCGAATATCCTAATCTGAACTTTTTAACTGTTTCCTTCGCCAATCCCCGTTTCTGTAAATATGATCGCCCTTCGCTCCCGGCAGCAGACACAAGCTGGCTTTCAAACCAGTGTGCCACCGCCTCCATAACATCATAAAGGGTTTTTCTTACTTTGTTCTTCTGTTTATCCTCCGGTGTATATTCCGGCATCTGAAGCCCGGCCTGAGCGGCAAGTCTTTCAATCGTCTCAGGGAAGGAAAGCCCTTCGGTTTCCAGAACAAAATTGATTACATCGCCATGCGCGCCACAGCCAAAACAGTGATAAAATCCCTTATCATCATTCACAGTAAAGGAAGGGGTTTTTTCGTTATGAAACGGGCAAAGCCCAAGATGTTCACGGCCTTTTCTGACAAGTCGGACTTTACGGCCAACAATGTCACTTACTGGAAGTCTGTTTCTTATCTCATCAAGAAAGTCCGGCGAAAATCCCATATCAGGTTCTTAAAAGTCCAAAAAATAACAGTCAGAAATTTTAGAACAGATTTTTATTCCGTTCAATTCCTGTTTAAGAGAGAAACCCTTTAGCCATGGCACTGGCTTTTGCAAAATCCATCTGACCGGAATAATCCCCTTTGAGGGACGCCATAATTTTACCGATATCTTTTAGACCTGAAGCAGATGTTTTTTCAATTGCCTGTTTGACAGCGGCCTCAATTTCCTGCTCATCCAGTTGTCTCGGAAGAAACTCCTGAATAATTTCAATCTCATCAGCTTCCTGTTTTGCTAGCTCCAGACGACCCGCGTCCTGATAGGCTTTGATGCTGTCATTCCTCTGTTTTACCATTTTGGAAAGAATATCAATAATTTCAGAATCGCCTACTTTACTATCCGATTCGGTACGAACTGAGATGTCTCTGTCTTTTACCGCGGCCATAATCAAACGGATGGTTGAAAGGCGGCGACGGTCTTTTGACCTCATTGCCTCTTTCATCGCAGAATTAAATTTATCGCGCAACATATTGTTTTATATCCTTAATCTACAAAAACGCCGACGATTGACATCTCAAAGTCGGTCGGCTTTTTCTTACAGGAAAGAGAGACTCTACCCGAATTCAGAAAATAATGCAACAGCAAATTATATTATAAGTCATTGTTTTTAAACGATTAAATTTATTTGTTATTCTCAAGATATTCCCTTGACGTAAGCCAAGCTATTTATTATGGTCCCGACAATTTACGTATTTCCAAGTGCAAGCTTTGAAATATGCTAGAACAGATAAGCTGCAATTGCGCCGCAGCATAATGCTAATGCAATCTAATTATATAAAGTCTTATTATTCATGACGGACAAAAAGAACGCCAATCACCCTCCACACGAAAAAATTACAGCCGTATTAGTGCTGGCAGACGGAACTTTTTTTTGGGGATTTGGAATTGGCCGGATCGGCGAAACAGTCGGTGAAGTATGTTTCAATACGTCAATGACCGGATATCAGGAAATTCTAACCGACCCATCCTATGCCGGCCAGATAATCAACTTCACATTCCCTCACATCGGCAATGTAGGTACTAACCCCGAAGATGAAGAAGCAGGAAGATCATATGCACGCGGACTAATCATTCGCCAGGATATTACGGAACCTTCCAATTTCAGATCTGCCGGGCATTTGAATGACTGGTGCAAAAAGCAAAATTTAACAGGCATTGCTGGCATTGATACAAGAAAGCTTACTAGGTACATTCGACAAAACGGTGCCCCGAACGGTATTATATCCTTTAATCCGGAAGGAAAGTTCGATATTTCTGCACTTACCGCCCGCGCCAAAGAATGCCCCAGCCTGGAAGGCCTGGATCTTGCGATTGAGGTAAGCTGCAAAGAAGATTACACTTGGGACGAAGTTCGCTGGACCCTGAAAAAGGGCTATGGGAAACTGGAAAAACCAAAAGCACATGTTGTTGCCGTTGATTATGGTATCAAACGCAATATTTTAAGGTGTCTGGCTTCGACGGGTGCAAAAGTGACCGTTGTGCCAGCCGATGCTACAGCTGAGCATATATTGTCCTATAAACCGGACGGAATTTTTCTTTCAAATGGCCCTGGTGATCCTGCAGCTACAGGCCAATATGCAATTCCAGTAATCAATAAACTGCTGGAAACAGGAATACCTTTATTTGGTATATGTCTTGGACACCAAATTCTTGGTCTTGCTGTTGGTGCTAAAACCTCAAAAATGCATCAGGGGCATCGTGGTGCAAACCATCCGGTTATGGACTTTAATACAAATAAAGTTGAAATTACCTCAATGAATCACGGCTTCATGGTTGACAAGGAAACCTTGCCCGATGGCGTAAGAATGAGCCATATATCCCTTTTTGACAAAACATGCTGCGGCATTGAACTGACGGATAAGCCAGCCTTTTCCGTTCAGCATCATCCGGAGGCAAGCCCCGGGCCGCAGGACAGCCACTATCTTTTTGACCGCTTTATGGAAATGATTTTAAACCATGCCTAAACGTACCGACATAAATTCCATCCTTATTATAGGCGCAGGCCCGATTATCATAGGACAGGCGTGTGAATTTGATTATTCGGGAACGCAAGCCTGCAAAGCCCTGCGAGAAGAAGGATACAGAGTTATCCTTGTAAATAGTAATCCGGCAACAATTATGACTGATCCGGATCTTGCCGATGCGACCTATGTGGAACCGATAACACCGGAAATGGTTGAAAAAATCATTATCAAGGAAAGACCGGATGCTATTTTGCCGACAATGGGTGGACAAACCGGCCTTAATACCGCCTTAAAACTTGATAAAGCCGGCATTCTGGAAAAATATAACGTCGAACTGATTGGTGCCAAGGTTGATGCCATCAATATGGCCGAAGACAGACAGCTGTTCAAAGACGCCATGAAACGTCTCAATATAAATACACCAAGAAGCCGGGTGGTAAAATCACTTGAAGAAGCACTGGATGCACTGGAATATATCAAACTGCCCAGTATTATCAGGCCAAGTTTCACCATGGGGGGAACAGGTGGTGGTGTTGCCTATAATAAAGAAGAATATATTCAGATCGTTAAGGGCGGTCTTGATGCCTCCCCGAGCCATGAAGTCCTGGTGGAGCAATCTGTATTGGGCTGGAAAGAATATGAAATGGAAGTGGTCCGTGACACAGCGGATAACTGTATCATCATCTGCTCAATTGAAAATTTTGATCCGATGGGCATACATACCGGGGACAGTATTACAGTAGCACCCGCCCTGACCCTGACTGATAAAGAATACCAGATCATGCGTAACGCATCGATCGCAGTGCTTCGTGAAATTGGTGTGGAAACCGGCGGATCAAACGTGCAATTTGCCGTTAATCCGGAGAATGGTGAACTGATCATTATTGAAATGAACCCACGCGTAAGCCGGTCTTCTGCCCTTGCTTCAAAAGCGACCGGATTCCCAATTGCAAAGGTTGCCGCAAAGCTTGCAGTCGGCTATACGCTTGACGAACTTTCCAATGAAATTACCGGTGTAACGCCGTCTTCTTTTGAGCCGACAATTGATTATGTCGTAACAAAAATTCCCCGCTTTACATTTGAAAAATTCCCCGGAGCCGTCCCAACACTTACAACAGCAATGAAGTCCGTTGGTGAAGCCATGTCCATTGGCCGCAGTTTTCCTGAAAGTCTTCAAAAAGCCCTTAGATCTATGGAAACTGATCTGACCGGGTTAAATGAAATTGACATACCCGGTTACGATCCTGAAATTGGTGACATAAACGCGGTTAAGGCCGCACTGGCAGTCCCAACAGCGGATAGAATTCTTATATTGGCGCAAGCCTTACGTCTTGGTATGAGCACAGCTGAAATTCATGCTATCGCAAAATATGACCCATGGTTTATAGATCAGATCAGATTAATCACAGATGCCGAAAAAGACGTCCGTAAAAATGGACTGCCAACAGACAAACTCGAACTTCAGAAACTTAAGTCCCTCGGGTTTTCAGATCAACGCCTTGCCGAGCTTTGTGGTTTAGAGGAAAATGACGTTGCAGAAAAAAGACGGTCTCTTGGTATTTATCCATCCTATAAACGTATAGATACCTGTGCCGCTGAGTTTGCTTCACAAACGCCTTATCTCTATTCCAGCTATGAACGTGACGCGTCCGGCGAAAGTGAATGTGAATCGGAACCGACAGATGCCCGCAAAATAGTAATTCTTGGCGGAGGCCCTAACAGAATTGGTCAGGGGATTGAGTTTGACTATTGCTGCTGTCACGCCGCATTTTCCTTAAGTGATCAAAATTATGAGACCATAATGGTCAACTGCAATCCGGAGACTGTATCCACTGACTACGATACATCAGACCGCCTTTATTTTGAGCCTTTAACGGCTGAAAATGTTATAGACCTGATCAGAAAAGAACAGGAAAATGGCGAAGTTGTGGGTGTGATCGTTCAGTTTGGTGGTCAGACACCACTGAAATTGTCCCATGCATTGCAAGACGCCAATATACCTATTCTTGGGACCTCACCAGATTCAATTGACTTGGCAGAAGACCGCGAGAGATTTAAAGACCTCGTTGATAACCTTGGCCTCAGACAACCTGATAACGGACTGGCGACCACAACCGAAGCAGCCGTAAAAATTGCAGAGGGTATTGGTTATCCTATTTTGATCCGCCCATCCTATGTGCTTGGTGGACGGGCTATGGAAATTGTCTATGACACAGTATCGCTCGAACGCTATATGAAAGAGGCCGTTCGCGTTTCATGGGAAAGTCCGGTATTGATTGACCGCTATCTTGGCGGTGCAACTGAAGTCGATGTTGATGCCTTGTGTGACGGTGAAGACGTTCATATTGCCGCAATCATGCAGCATATTGAAGAAGCTGGTGTCCATTCAGGTGACAGCGCCTGCTCACTTCCACCATATTCGCTTAAAGACAGCGTTATTGAAGATTTGGAAGCGCAAACAACAAAACTGGCTCTTGCCCTTAATGTTAAGGGCCTGATGAATGTCCAGTTTGCTGTAAAAGACGATGTCGTCTATCTGATTGAAGTAAACCCAAGGGCCAGTCGTACTGTCCCATTTGTTGCCAAAGCCATTGGCGCGCCAGTCGCAAAAATAGCCGCCCGTTTGATGGCAGGTGAAAAATTGAAAGATTTTGATATTCCAAGCTACCGTACCAGTCATGTTGCGGTTAAGGAAGCTGTCCTTCCCTTTAACCGTTTTCCGGGCGTTGATATTCTTCTTGGCCCTGAAATGCGCTCAACCGGCGAAGTGATCGGTCTTGATGATACGTTCGCCAAAGCATTTCTCAAATCGCAAATTGCTGCCGGCACCCATTTGCCCCTTAAGGGAAATGTCTTTATTTCGGTCAAAAACCGCGACAAAGCAAAAATGGTTGAACCTGCCAGAGAGCTGATTGGTATGGGGTATACTGTTATCGCTACGGGTGGTACGGCTGAGTATTTACAGGCGCAGGGCATAGACGTAACCCGCATAAATAAAGTGCTTGAAGGACGGCCCCATATTGTCGATGCAATTAAGAATGATGAAATAGATTTGATTTTTAATACGACAGAAGGCGCTCAGTCCATCAAAGACAGTTATGAACTCAGACGGACTGCTCTTCAGGCGAACATTCCCTATTATACCACCTCAAGAGGAGCAATTTCAGCAATGGAAGCAATAAAAGTCTTGAAATCTTCCTCTCTTGAAGTTAAACCCCTTCAGTCTTATATGTGATTGATTAAAATTTTTAATTAAAACTGCAGAAATTTAAAAAGCGCAATTGTGTCTTTCGAACAACTGTGCCACTATTTTCTGAATTATTTTTTTGGAATAGAGAAAAAAGAAATGGTAGAAAAAGTTCCAATGACCATTGAAGGCCACTCAAGACTGGAACAGGAATTAAAAAACCTGAAACATTCTGAAAGACCTGCAATTATTAAAGCAATTGAAGAAGCTCGTGCTCACGGTGACCTTTCCGAGAACGCCGAATATCATGCTGCAAAGGAACAGCAGGGTATGATCGAAGGCCGCATCCAGATGATCGAGGACAGTCTGAGCCGTGCTGAAGTGATTGATCCAAAAGATCTTTCGGGAAATAAAGTGGTTTTTGCCTCTACTGTAACAATTGCCGATGAAGATGATAAAGAATCAACTTACCAGATTGTCGGTGTTGATGAAGTTGATGTCAGTGCCGGAAAAATTTCATTCAGTTCCCCCATTGGACGCGCCTTGATTGGCCGTAATCTTGGTGACGAGGTAGAGGTTAAAACACCTGGCGGCGAAACTTATTATGAAATCGTCAAAATTGAATTTATCTGATCTCTGCTAAAAATACTCTTAATGAAGCCGCTTATTAAAGCGGCTTTTTTATTTAGGAAATACAGAATCAGGCGTAAAAGGAACTCCAGGCCTATGCTTTCCGCAGCGAATACTTAAAGAAGTTTTCACACTTTCAACATTTGGAGCGGGTGTCAGATGGGTAGTTAGGAATTTTTGAAAATGATTAAGATCGCGCGCAACAATTTTTAAAATAAAATCGATTTCCCCGTTTAGCATATAGGCTTCCCTGACCATTGGCCATCCGGCCACAAGCTCTTCGAAAGCCCTTAGATCCGTTTCAGCCTGACTATGAAGTCCCACTAAAGCAAATACAACCAGATTAAATCCAAGATTTTCCGGATTTAAATCTGCATGATAGCCTTGAATATATCCCGCATCCTCGAGTGCTTTTACCCTTCGCAAACATGGTGGAGCAGTAATCCCAACCCTCTCAGCAAGTTTTACATTGGTAATTCTACCTTCTTCCTGTAAAATCTGTAATATCTTAAGATCGATGTTATCAAGCTTGATATGTTGCATATATTACTTCTTGCAAGCCTTTCACTGGTTTTTTGTTTTGTAATTTTTGCTAAGTAAAAATTACTCTGCACGAAATATTATATCACTATTTAATCCAAATACATAATTTTATTAGAAAATCATCCTTTTCCTGATTTTTTATATTTTTCTGGCGTTAACCATAGCTTTCACTGGATATGAGAATCATAAACGGTTATATTAGTCGTCGGAGAAGGCTTTAATTGAATTTTCACAGTCTGGGTGCTTAAGCATACAGTCTGATAAATTGATCCTTTATTCAAATTATGGCAGTTTGTTGAGACGGGTACACAAAGGGGCATTGGGCAAATGGTGCAGAAAAAAGCACAATTTGATGACAGGATTAGGAATTTACTGGCACTTGCAGAGGATAATTCTGTTGAAAGCCGAACTCTTCTGTTTTCTCACATCTGCGATTTGTTCCTGCAGGAACGCCCAATGGAATCTGAAAATCAGGTCAGAATGCTTATTGAAATTATCAATGAGCTGATCAGTGACGTTGATATTACCATACGCAAAGAACTGGCCAATATTCTTCTGACAATTGATAACCCACCGGAAGAACTGATTAAACTGATCAGTGAGGATGTGGTGGAAGTTTCTGGCACATTACTCGAAGAAGCAATGATCGAAGAAGAGCAGCTTCTTTATCTGATAAAATATGCATCTGATGAACATCGGGACCATATTGGTAAAAGATTTGGCCTCTCCCCTATACTCAGACGTGAGCTTGACAAGATGCGGAAAAAATCAACCCGCATTGAGCCTGAACAACAAAGTGTCGCCGAAAGCAAAAAAATAAGCCTGCAGGAACTTGAAGAAGCCCAGCAAAACTCAACTGTCTTGAACGAAGATGCAACAGCAAATATTCTTGAGGTTTTAAGGTCAAAGAAAAATACAAAATCCGGTTTGACGGATACTGACCTTCCACAAAAACAAGAAGACGAAGTCGAAAAAGAAGATAATGTAGAAAGTCAGTCCGAGGAACACTCAAGTGATCAGGAACGTAAAAACCAACCGATAAGTCTTACGTCAATTTTGGAAAAGAAGGATGCAGCGCAGAAGCAGCAGCCGGATCGCGAGATTCATGTTGAGAAGTATTTTCCTGAGCAGGAAGACCTCGAAGAGGATATAGAAGCTGCTTCAATATCTGAACATGAAGTTGACACTGAATTATCGGAAGACGCCGAGGATGAAGAAGTGCTTGTGCTTGATCACGAAGCGCCTCAATCAGGTCCCACTTCTATTTCTGACGAATGGTTCTGGGAAATAGACCGCTATGGCAATATAAAATATCTTTCCGAAAACGCCGAATCTGTGTTTCTTCAAACGCCGGAAGCCATGAATGGTGAAGATTTTCTTTGCCTGTGGCGAAGAAAAGGTGCCGCAGAAGGGGACCCTAATGATTTTATTGCCTTGTTTGAAAAGCGTCAGCCATTCAGGGACGAAGAATTTCTTTTTGAAATTTCCCCAAATGTATTCCAATGCTTCCGGCTGAGTGCTATAGCCACTTTCGATATTGATAATGGTCGTTTTACAGGGTTCCGTGGTAGCGCACATCTTGATGACAGCAAGTTTGAGCAGATCAGTGACAAAATACCTTCAGGCGAGCCGGATGACGAAGAAGGTGAAAATACTGATGAACCGCTAATCCTTGAAACTCCTCTGGAAGAAACAAAATATAGTGATAATGTTAAACATCTTCCTCAATTTTCTGGAAATCTGACGAACGAAGCATCATATGATCAGGATAATGATGCAAGTTACGGCAACAAGAAATCTAAATCTGGTGATCTAGATAAAAAGGAAAAAGATGAAGTGGCCTCGGAACTGCTTCATAATCTTTCACATGAGTTTCGCACACCCCTTAATGCCATTATCGGCTTTTCCCAAATGATTGATAATGAAATGTGGGGACCGGTCAGTGACCAGTATCGGAAAAATACGAAAGATATTATCAATGCCGCAAACCACCTGAAGGAGGCTGTTAATAATATTCTCGATTCTGCCAAGCTTGAAGCAGGTCTTATTGAACCCTCACCTGAGTCTTTTTCGCTTAAATCCGTTATTCAGGAAGCTATGTCAGCCATCGCACCGATTCTCGAAAGCAAGGAAATAGATGTAACCGGTATTGATGATAATATTGATGTCATTCTTTATAATGATAAACATTGCATTATATTATGCCTCATTAAAATAATTACCTTTGCTACGCGACATGCTGATATTGGCGATAAACTCCATATGTCAGTCCTCGTCAACAGCAATGCTCAGGTGAGAATTGAAATACCCCTGGTAAATCAGACTATAAATGAAGAAAACGCCGCCGAATTATTCCAGAAAACATATAATTTACACCGGAAAGAAGACGGAAAAACTTCAAATAAAGCAGATTTTGAAACAAAAATAGCGGCTGGATTTGGATTATCTGTCGCTCAGGACATTGCAAAATTAATCGGCGGCGAGCTGTCAACTATGTCTCATGATGGAAAGATTTCACATATTGTCATGACCATTTCAACATATCCAATCTGATATAACACCCTTATTTTACTGTGTAATTTTAATTCTGAGAACATTAGTACTGATAAAAGTCGGGGAATATTTATTTATTGCCAATTCTGTATAGATAAATTTTTAATTAAATTTAAATCAAAATTATCACCTAACACATTGTAATATATGGATAAAAAAAATATTTTGTTAACTATTTATTCATAATCTCAATCCATAATGAACCCTGCAAACGTGATATTTTAAATTTAACTAAGCATACTATAGACATAAATGGAGTAAGAACTATGACTAAACTATTTGCAAAACTACGCAAGTCTGAAAAAGGTGCTACAGCTATCGAATACGGTCTGATTGCTGCTTTGATTTCTATTGCCGGCATCGCGGGAATGAAAGCTATTGGCCCACAACTACAAACAACTTTTTCAAGCGTAGGCACAGAACTCACTAATGCTAATACCTAATAGCATTCTTGCTTTTAATAATGGGTAGATCATCTATTCATAAATTCTCAAAAAAGGCCTTGTATACATCATCATGAGTATTCAGGGCCTTTTTTTCTCCAACCAGGGCAGGGCAAAAACATGAAAATCATTAGGCAGAAAATAAAATCATTATTATCCAATGAAACAGGCGCAACCGCTATTGAATATGGATTGCTAGTGTCATTAATTGCTTTGGCTATAACAGGAGCCCTATCAACAATCGGTGGTGAATTCAAAAACACCCTGACCACTGTTGGAACCGCCATTGAAGAATCGCAGAATTAATCTTCACTTTGTGATCTTAAATTAATACGACTTCTATATAATTTTACCATATCTTAAGAGCAGCCGTTTATCATCCTTCCAGAAAATATAATGCAATTACTTTCTGGAACACGAATTGACTGCCAATTTAATCATAACTATTTTTTGTTGCCTCATGATCTGGGCTGCCGTATCGGATATTCGCTATTTTATCCTCTCCAACAGGCTATGTTTAAGCGTTGCATTATTATATCCAATATTCATTGCAGCACTTTATTTTGATGGTTTCCAGGTCACCTTAGTCTCAATTGGCTGGTCAATTGGAATTTCAATTCTAATATTCTCATTCCTGGTTTTTTTATTTGCGCGCGGATATATTGGCGGAGGGGACGTCAAATTAATCCCGGCTATTGCCCTATGGGCAGGCCCATCACTTATTTTAGAATTTCTATTAATTACAACGATCTTTGGCGGGCTGCTCGCACTGTTAATAATAAGTTTCAGATATTTAAAAAATTACACTTCTCAGCATAAATCTTCAGAAAAAATAAACTTTTCTATGTCAGAGTTAGCAGAGTTGGATCATGAGGAAAATAATATTCCTTATGGAGTTGGGATTTCCATAGGAGGGCTTTATGTCGCCTATCGATTATTCCAGGCGCTCAATTAGAGCCACAAACAGGATAACAGGAAAATGATAAACACGAGAAGCATCATACTCATAACAGCTGCACTTATTGTCGCGGGCATAACGGCATTTTTGGCCAGAAGTCTGATTTCAGCACCAGAAGCTGCAAAAACCACAATTGTTCAGCAGGTTGCATCTGAAATACAGGTGCTTGTTGCAGCAGACGATGTGCCAACCGGTCATTTTCTAAAAAAAGAAGACCTGACATGGCAATCATGGCCAGGGGATAATATCAATGAAAATTATACTCAGAAAAAATCAGATGCGACTGCGAACGGTCAGATGGAGACATTTATTGGCGCAGTTGCCAAGACTCCAATTGCTGCTGGTGAGCCAATTTTAAACGGCCGCGTGGTTAAACCAGGCTCCAGAGGCTTCATGGCCGCTGTGTTAAAACCTGGGTATCGAGCAGTATCAATTGCCATTAACTCACGTACTGGATTATCCGGGTTTATTTTCCCTGGCGATTCTGTCGATATTCTTCTTACCCATGATGTTGAAGAAGACGTTCCAGGCAAGGAAGGTGGAAAGACAGAAATACAGGCGGCAGAGACAGTGCTTACAGACATTCGTGTTCTGGCTATTGATACCCAGATGACAAATGAAACCAACACACCATCAATCGGGAAAATAGCAACCTTTGAAGTTCTGCCCAAACAGGCCGAAAAAATCGCTTTAATGTCCCGTATGGGTGAATTGTCACTTTCTCTTAGAAGTCTGGCAGTTGAGGGGGACGACACAATGGGAATTGCTAAGAACTCAGAGAGTAGCAGAAGCAATGTTACTTATGCTGACGAAGTAAGCAAAGTCATTGCGGAACAAAATGGTACCGGCACAGGCAGTGGCAAAAAGCAAACCGTAAAAATCGTCAGAGCCGATAAAATAGAAGATCTGGTCTTCACAGATCCCAACAAATAATAACCGCTAGGAATAATAACAATGATAAAAAATAGTACGAAGAATATGAAAGCACAGATAAAGAATGCGATGGTCGTTATTTGCGTCGCTCTTTCCTTCGTGGTTGTTGGGTTGGTGCCTTCTTTCGGTGCTCAGAATAAACATATAAATATAGAAGTCAGCAAAGGCACACTCATTCGCTTTGACAAAGCCGTGGATAATGTTTTCATAGCCGACCCAAATATTGCCGATATTCAGGTAAAGTCGCCTACTCTTGCCTATGTTTTTGGAAAAAAACAAGGCCAGACAACAGTTTACGCCATTTCAAATAATGACGAAGTCGTTTATGAAGGTGATGTCTCTGTAAATCACAATCTTGGCCATTTCGAAGCGGCCATTCATACAGTTATGCCTGATACCGTAGTTAATGTTGAATCATATGAGGGCCTCCTGATCCTGACAGGTCATGTTAAAAATCCTGAACAGGCTGAAGAAGCAAGAAAAATGGCCGCAGAATTTATTGGCGATGAAAGTACGATTATTAACAAGCTCGAAATTGCCACACCTATACAGGTTAACTTAAGAGTACGCATAGCCGAAATCGGTCGTGAAACAATGAAACAGCTCGGTTTTAACTGGGAAAATATTCTTTCAACATCCGGTGGTGCACAAATTGGTATGGTTCAGGGAAGAAATGTATTCGACATTGTCCCTAATCAGTTTACCACTCCGGTATCCCCAATGAAAAATTATCTTACCGAAGTTACAGGCCTCGGTGGCGGCTTCCCTGTTGGCAATCTAGATTTCAACTTCATTGTAGATGCCCTTGAAGAAGAAGGTGTAATTTCCGTATTGGCTGAACCAAATCTGACAGCCTTATCAGGTGAAGAAGCCAGCTTCCTTGCAGGTGGTGAATATCCTATCCCGGTTTTTCAGAGGGAAGGTCTTTCCATTCAATATAAGGAATTCGGTGTAGCCCTTAACTTTACACCGGTTGTCCTTGATAGCGGCCGCATAAATATACATCTAAAACCGGAAGTAAGCCAGATTACATCAGCCGGTGCGATCACTGTCGAAGGGCTGAATATTCCGGCTCTAACAACTCGTCGTGTGGAAACAACTGTTGAACTGGGCAGCGGTCAAAGCTTTGCTGTTGCTGGACTGATACAGAATAATGGCGTTCACGATCTTACTAAATTTCCGTGGCTTGCAGACATTCCAGTTGTCGGCGCATTATTTAAATCAAGCAAATTTACCCGTCAGGAATCAGAACTGGTCGTCATTATCACACCTTACATTGTGAAACCAACTCAGGACGACAAGATGCATTTACCTACGGATAATTTCAGATATCCAAGTGACAAGGAAAGATATCTTGACGGACAGTCTTATGCGAGCACACCACCAAATACACCGGAACCTGTGCAGGAAGCAGGCGGTCAAAAATTAAAAAGTGCCGCTGGCTTCATGTTGGAATAGGAGATAGAAAATGAAAAAAAATATAAATAACAAGTTCTCCGACAATCATATCGGAACCATTACAAAATCAGTCATTCTCGGTATGTCCTGTATTTTTCTGACAACCGGTTGTGCAAGCCAAATGGCAAATTTCAGCGGGGTTGAGCAACAAACCCGCAATGAAGTAGAAATGGTTAGAATTCCTTACAACATTCAATTTAACAATGATGTTGTAGAATTGAGCGATACGGAGATTGGCAAACTCAATCATTTTCTGCAATCGGCTAATATTTCATATGGCGATGAATTCAGCATGGATTTTCCGCTGGACAGAAATGGCAATATCAGCGAAATCGATAAAAAGCGTATGGCTTATGTTTCCGGGCTGCTTAAAAAAAGCGGACTTTATCTTTCTGCCGAAGTTACACCATTTGGAATGGAACCCGGCAACAATTCAGGTCGCCTTCTGGTTTCAAAATATGTTGTGACTCCACCAGAATGTGGTGATTGGTCGCAAAAGTCATATCCAAACTATGAAAATGCTCCACTCAATAACCTTGGTTGTGCATCACAGGCAAATTTGGGATTGATGATTGCCAATCCTCGCGATCTGGTTATTGGTGCCAAAGGAGGAACACCAAATACTGAACGTACAGCGCGGGCCGTTGAACGCTATCAGAATGGAACAACTGTTGTCGCACCTGCTGATATAGGTTCAAACTAAAATTATTGATCAGAGAAAACTCATGAGTGTAGAAAATTTAATAAAAACAAACGCTAAGTCTGGTGAGAGTAGGATATTTGGCGCCTATTTATGTGACGATGAGACAACACAGCAGCTTGTACCTGTTTTAAGCGAACGTGAATGGGATACTTCACAAGTCAAAACAGGTGGCATAGAAAGCGCTATTCGTACCTTAGCAACAATTGGTTCACCGCAATTTCTTCTGGTTGATCTTTCAAATTCAATTGATCCTGAAGAAGATATAAATGCGCTTGCAGAAGTTTGTGAGCCAGGAACAATGGTTATTACCGTCGGCAAGGTCAACGATATAAATTTTTATCGGAATATGATCGCGAGTGGTGTACAGGATTATCTGGTTAAACCCGTCAGTACTGATCAGCTAAGAGACGCCTTTTTAGCGGCTGAACATACTTTAAGAGCACCTATTGAAGCCGCGCCAACCGAAGACCATAAAAATAAAGATAAAGTAATATCATTCATTGGTGTTCGTGGTGGAGTGGGCGCAAGTACGCTTGCGACCAACTGTGCCTGGATTCTGGCCAATGAAAGAAAACAGAAAACTGCTCTGGTTGATCTGGATATGCATTTTGGAACTGGAGCACTTACTTTTGATCTGGAGCCAGGCAGAGGATTAACGGATGCTTTGGAAAATCCAAGCCGGGTAGATGGACTGTTTATTGAACGCGCAATGATCAAGGAAAGTGAAAATCTTTCCATTCTGGGATCGGAAGCTCCGCTGAATGACCCCTCGTATACTGATCCTGCCGCTTTAAATCATCTTTTGGTCGAAATGCGCAATAATTTCAAATATGTCATTCTTGACCTGCCTAGAACAATTGTTGCGGATTATCCTTTGCTGATCAGTGAGACTGATGAGGTTATTCTGGTTACTGACTTAACTCTGTCAGCCACCCGTGATGTTGTGCGCTTTTTGGCATTCTGCAAAACGGTTGCACCGCATGTTAAGGTCCGTGTCCTTGCTAATAAAATGAGTGGTCCTGGTCTGGTTGAAGTAAGTAAGAACGACTTCGAAACCACTATTGAGCGAAAAATCGATTGGGAAATCCCTCTTGATAGCAAGCTGATGCTTCAGGTAGCAAAAAGTGGTAAAATTCTTGCCTATTCAGCTAAACACAGCAAAATTGCAAAACAAATCCACACTATTTGTGACAGTATTACCGGAGGGCAATCTGAAGAAAAATCCGCCGGACTACTTGAAAAGATTGGACTAACTAAGAAGAAGTAATTCTTCCTTTAAGAATAAAGACTAATAAAAATGAAACCTGCATTTGGACGTAAATCTGTATCAAAGCCTTCAACCAGCACAGGCACAATTGTGCCTGAAAAAAAAGGGAATGGTTATAACAAGAGAGCGTTGGACAATTCCACAACGTCCAGATTCCTGTCTTCTGATGCAAATGTTGTCGATAAAGCATATGAATTGATTGAACCGATGCTTGGCGAAAGAATTTCGCCAGAGCAGGCCAAGGAGCTCGCACGAGGCGATGCTGTTGCTATTATCGACGAACTGGTCATTGAAGTTATCCATTCACAAAATTTACAAATAAATGAATTGGAAAAGCGTGACTTAACGACAGTTTTGCTCAATGACCTTTTAACCTCTGATAATAGTCAGAAAGAAAACAGCGTAGAGCAGGAAATTGAGACAGAGCTAGCCAAATCTAAGTCCAAACGTGAAAAAGATGAAAAAAATCAACTGGCCAGTAAAGAAAGCATTATTAATGCCAAAGATCGGTTGCAACCACTTCTTTTAGAATATATTGATGCCGCTGCCGCCAATGAGATGGACCGTACTGATCTGGCAGATCAGGTCAGTGAAGCCGTAAATGAATTGATGGCCCAGGAAAAAATCAACTTGAATCTTCGCGAGCAGCGTGAACTGGTAAACATGCTTCTCAATGATATGTTGGGACTTGGGCCACTGGAACCTTTACTGGAAAACGAAGAAATTACTGAGATCATGGTCAATGGTCCGAAGCAGATATATATAGAGAAATCAGGTAAAATTCAGCTGTCAGACGTCGTTTTCCGTGATGATCAGCATCTGATGAATATATGTACTCGTATTGTGAATGCCGTTGGCCGCCGGGTCGATGAAACTACCCCTATTTGTGATGCCCGCCTCAAAGACGGAAGCCGTGTGAATATTATTATTCCACCGCTTGCGATTGACGGAGCGTCAATTTCAATTCGTAAATTTGCCAAACAGAAAATTACTCTCGATAAAATGATAAATTTTGGTAGTTTGTCGCACAAAATGGCAACCGTTCTTAAGATTGCTTCTGCGTGTCGTCTGAATATCCTGATCTCGGGCGGTACCGGTTCCGGTAAAACAACCATGCTTAATGCCTTATCGCGAATGATTGACGTCGGTGAACGCGTAGTGACCATTGAGGATACTGCCGAACTTCAAATGCAACAGCCTCATGTTGTCCGACTTGAAACTCGTCCTGCAAACCTGGAAGGTAAGGGTGAGATTTCTATGCGCGACCTTGTGAAAAATGCCCTGCGTATGCGCCCTGATCGCATCATCCTCGGCGAGGTGCGTGGCGCAGAAGCGTTTGATGTGCTTCAGGCAATGAATACAGGTCATGATGGTTCAATGTGTACGCTCCATGCCAACAATCCGAGGGAAGCCCTCACCCGGATGGAAAATATGATCGGTATGGCCGATTTAAAGTTGCCCCAAAAGGCAGTACGTGAGCAGATTGCCGGGGCCGTGGATCTAATCGTACAGGTTTCGAGAATGCGTGACGGTGGCAGACGATGCGCCTCTGTTACTGAAGTTGTCGGCATGGAAGGCGATGTGATTACAACACAGGAACTCTTTCTATATGAATTTACAGGCGAGGATGCTGATGGAAAACTGCTTGGGCAATTCAGACCAACAGGAATGCGACCACACTTTATAGAAAAAGCCAGATATTACGGTTTGGACCGTGCATTGATGGAAGCATTATAGGGATAAAGAGAATGATAGTTGATAATCCTAATATATTGATGTTCGGTGTCTTTGCGACCGTGGTTATCCTGTTTTTGACTGTTTCACTTGCTGTCGGCATTTTTGGCAAGGCAAACAAAATCACTCAGGCACGCCTTGATAAAATTAAAGGGCGCCACAACAAGGAAGCAATGATCCAGCAGCATAAAAGAGCATTGTTTAAAAAGCAGGAAACGTCAATTCTGGACGGTCTTATTCCTAAACCACAGGAACTACGGAAACGGCTTAAAAAAACAGGCATGGATATTAGTTTCAAGCAATATATTATTGCTAATGTCGTTATTGCATTAGTAATATTTGTTATCTTGATGCTGATAACAAGTTTATCATTTATACCCTGTTTTGCAGTTGCGCTGGCCGTTGGACTGCTGCTGCCTCATCTATGGGTTAACATAACTATTAAAAAGAGACTGGAAAAATTTACCACACAGTTCCCTGAAGCAATTGATTTAATCGTCAGGGGTTTAAAAGCGGGTCTTCCTGTGACTGAATCTATCTATGCAGTTAGCCAGGAAATGGCAGCACCAATATCAACTGAGTTTAAAACAATTATTGATGAAAACCGTTTTGGTAAGACGCTTGATGAAGCATTATGGCAGGCGTCCGACAAACTGGATACACCAGAATTTAAGTTTTTCGTTATCTGTATTTCTGTACAACAGGAAACAGGGGGTAATCTTGCAGAGACATTGGCTAATTTGTCCAATATTCTTCGTGGTCGTGCACAACTGAAACTTAAAATAAAAGCAATGTCATCAGAAGGTAAAGCCAGTGCCGCCATTATAGGTGCGCTTCCTTTCATCATGCTGGGTATTCTTTCTGTGCTGAATTATGACTATATGAGCACTATGTTCATCGACCCCCGCGGACAATTGGGGTTGCTGGGTGGACTGATATGGATGGCTATAGGCATGTTTATTATTTCCAAACTAATTAATTTCGAGACATAAAAATGGAACAGTTTCTTCCTGAAGGCATAACTGGCGAAGACGTCATCACACTCCTGGCAGCAACATCAGCTTTTTTAGTGATGCTGGCTATTTGGAGCACGGGAATAATTAAAGATGGTATGGATACCCGAATTAAGGCTTTGCAGGAAAGACGTTCGGACCTAAAGCGTGGATATGTCGCACCCGTGAAACGCAGCCAGACTATCAAAACCAACAAGCATGTAGGCTTTATGCATAGCCTGGTGAGTAAATTTAACCTTTTAAAGAATGAACAGGCCGAAAAGTTCCAGTTAAAATTGACACAGGCGGGTTACAGAAGCAAGGAAGCCCTGGTTATATTTTTATTTTTTAAACTCGTTCTGCCGGTAATTATCAGCCTGATCGCTGTAATCACAATTTATGGTTTTGGCATGTTCGACCTGACAGATATTCAGGAATTTGCGGCCGTTATTGGATCTGCCCTGATAGCGTCCTATTCGCCGGAGATATTTCTATCAAACAGAACGTCAAAACGTAATTTGCTGATGCAGAATTCACTTCCTGACATGCTTGATCTTCTGGTGATCTGTGCGGAAGCCGGCCTGACGCTGGATGCGGCGATGACACGTGTTGTAAAAGAAATGTCTCAAACAAGTCCGGATTTGTGTGATGAATTTAACCTCACCGCAATTGAGCTCGGCTTCCTGCCGGAAAGAAGACTTGCCCTGCACAACCTTGCAAACCGGGTCAGCCTGCCTTCAATTAAAGCTGTTACAGCAACACTCATTCAGGCTGAAAAATACGGGACACCACTGGCACAGTCATTAAGAGTACTTTCTGACGAATTCCGTAATGAACGTTTTATGAAAGCAGAGGAGAAAGCGGCAAGACTTCCTGCTGTTATGACAGTACCACTAATTCTCTTTATTCTGCCAACTTTGTTTGTTGTTCTTATGGGTCCAGCCACTTGCCAGATAAATGATAAGTTTATCAATGGCGGCGCTTAGAGCCCTCCAATAAAATCATCAAAAAATCTTAATGCCGGACTTTTAGTCCGGCGTTGATTGATAAGGTTAACAAAAAGTTAACTTTTTTGTTGACCTCACGAATCAGATAATAGATGATTCGAAAGGTGATTTGAAAATTATCATATTTATTATATAATTAATGCGTCTGGGTTTTTATTTAAAATGGATGTTTCCTTTGATATTCGCAAAGATTTTTCGGCGACAAATGTCTCGAAACACCCAAGATATATTGACGAAAACGGCCTTTTCAATGTCGTGTTTAACGAAGTAAGCGACGCGATAATTTTGCTTTCAATCGATCCTGAAAAAGATATCCCCATCATAAATGATATCAATTACCACTTTGAACTCGTAACAGGATATTCATTTCACAATGTGCGAAATAAACCCCTATTTGATTTTCTGAATAATAGTGCAGAACAGCATATCATTTATGATGCCTTAAAAAACCGCAAATCTGCCTTCATACATTGTGATTTTATCTGTGCCAACAAACACATTCTCAATATGAACATGACAGTAAGGCCATATAACGGCGATAAAACCTTGTCACGGTTCATTTGTATTTTTCGTTTGAATAAAGATCACATTCAGTTGAAGGATGAAGCTGCCCGCGAAATTAAACAGAAATTACTGGCTGCCATGCATCATAATTTCAAAACACCTTTAAACGGGATTCTCGGGTATTCGGAAGTCATAATGACTGAAATGCTCGGGCCGATTGGTAAAGATACGTATAAAGAATATGCTTCTGATATACATGGGGCCGGACAGGAGCTATTAGAGCTTATTGACAGCCTGCTTGAGCTTAAAGAACTTGAAACCACTGAATTTGAATTACACGAGGAAACCTTTGATCTCGTCGCGGTTTTAAAGAACTGTGTTAATAAGTTTAAAAAATGTGCGTTAAAGAAAAATGTTGTTGTTGAGGTTTCCTATATTCTTAATTTACCTGAAATTTATGGCGACAAAGTAAGGCTGCAAAAATCAATTGAAGCTGTTATCGATAATGCTGTGAAATTTACGCCCGCTGACGGTAAAATAACAGTAAGGCTTTACACTGACCCAACTGGCAACACCGTAATTAGCTGTGCAGATAATGGCAAGGGCATGACTCCGATGGAGATAACTAAAGCCTTCAGCAGTGACACACATCTTGACGATATTTACTCTGACCCGTCAACAGGAATAGGATTTGGCATCTCATACGTAAAAAAACTGATAGAAAAGCATGACGGCAGCATGTCAATTATCAGTTCGCCAGGAGAAGGAACAAAAATAAATCTTAATATCCCGGAGAGCCGTTCCAGAAAGCATGATTAAACGCATGGAAGGTGGCTTATGATTATAAAACAGCTATATGCTGATAACAGTCTTAGAAATTTTCATTATATTATTGTTTGTGAAAAAACCATGGAAGCGATGGTCATTGATCCGCTTGATGTTGAGCGCTGCCTCGACTATGCCGCCAGTGAAGGTTTTAAAATCAATACTATATTGAATACCCATGAACATTGGGATCATATAGGCGGCAATCAGGAGATGCGCGAAAAGACCGGTGCTAAAATCTTGGCTCACCATGGGGCCGTAGCAAAAATACCGGATGTTGATCGCGGCTTAAATGCCGGTGATAAAGTTTCCATCGGCACAAGTGTGTCTTTTCAGGTGCTGGATACACCCGGTCATACCAAAAGCCATATTTGCCTTCTTTCCAGTGGCCCGGAACCTGCCCTGATTTGCGGTGATACACTTTTCAATGCCGGGGTTGGTCATTGTAAGCTCGGTGGCAATCCGGACGACTTGTTTACAACATTTGACAAACAATTGGCCCGACTTCCCGATAATACGGTCATTTATCCGGGACATGATTATATGATTAATAATCTGGAATTTACCCTGGACCGGGAGCCGGATAATGAGGATGCCAAATCATTCCTTAAAAAACTTGAACATCAGGATCCTCATAATGCTTATGTTTCAACTATGCAGGATGAAAGAAAAATAAACAGCTTTCTTAGGCTACAAAATCCTTCAATAATAAATGAACTAAAAAAGAAATTCCCTCACATGAGCAACACCCCGAGTGAAAAAGAAGTCTTTCTGGCCTTACGGGAATTGAGAAATCACTGGTAATGCCATACAATAAGTGAAATCTTGAATAAATAAGAACTATCATAAATTAAGGACGTTTATAATGTCACTAAAGGACCATACAGAAACCGTTAAACAAAAGACAGCCGAAGCGTCAGATTTGAAGAAAAAGGTAAAATTCAATTTGACCGATGAAGGCATAATTCATGTCGACGCCACAAAGTCACCTCCTGAAGTGACAAACGAAGATCTTGATGCTGATGTCACCTTCATACTCTCAATGGAAAATTTTGAAGGATTGATGGACGGCTCACTCAATCCTCAATTGGCTTTTATGATGGGAAAGCTAAAAATTGAAGGCGATATGGGACTAGCTTTAAAGCTTGCTGATATATTCCAATAAGGATATATAACATTTCAAGAAATAATTAACTGAGATAAAAGGAAGGACCAATATGGACCTTAATAAACTTGGCTTACATATACATGAACTGAGAAACCAGTTCACATATATCGAAGGAAATATCGGAATACTTAACCAGACCCTGGAACAAAACAGCAGTGTCGGTGTTTTCATGTCTCTGCAGTCTATTTTCTGTGCCGCTTCACAAATTTCCAAAATATTGTGGGCCCCACGCAAAAAAGGAAAAGCAAGAGCAGAAGCATTAAGGAAGTTTCTGGGCATACCCGAAGATCACCCCTTAAATAATCAGGATGTTCAGAGTATTTTTGATCATTGTGATGAGGCAAATGAAGAATGGGTCAAAAAAACTGCCGGGAAATATATTTTGTATGATTTTATTGGCGACCTTGGAAAAAGCCAGCATAAAGATGTCAAGATCGACAATATTTTCCGTTCATTTGATACCGTCAGCAAAATATATGTTTACCGCGGCAAAGGGTTTCACATGGATAATGTCATGACCACACTTAAATCAGTAAGTGATGCCGTAAACAAAGCACATTATCATCTTTTCCCCGATCAATGGAAAGAAGTAAAAGAAAAGCCTGAAGAAAAAAAAGCACCCGCGAAAAAGTCAGCTGATAAAAAGGTCGCAAGCGATAAAAAGACCGAAAAAAAATAAAGTGGGCTAAAAATCTTCAAAAACGAGGCGTCTGAAAAACGCCCTGTTTTTTTATCTGAACATAAACACAGATTTTATGATCATCAAACCGAAGCGACCGACAAGAAACATCGCACAGTATAGTGTTAATAACTGCATATTATGAATTTCATAATTCTCGGTAACAATCCCCCCGAGGGATAAGAGCAAAAATAAAAGCCCTGAATATTGTAGTGCCGTCAATAAAAGAACGGCTACCCTTAATAACCGTTTTTTTCTTTCACTTAATGGCCTTACCTCTTTAATGCCAAGTTTCCGGTCAGTGACCCTTTGTCTAAGGGGTTTTCGCGTAGGTTGGTCTTTATTCGCCATACTGAACTCATTATGATTGTCTCTGGATTGTTAAAAGAGTATAGAAAGTTCACCAACAATATTCAAACAGGATATTTAATATGTCTGCATATAAAGTCACTCTGAAATCCGATTTGCCCAGAGGAACATTTTACTGGGTTACCAAAGTCAACGCAGATAGCGAAGAAGAAGCTGTGGCATCCGCCGAGAATTTATTTCTGGAACAAATCAATACGGCAAAAGACTGGGATTTTTCAGATTATGACGCTGAAAAATTATAACGCTCTCTTTTTTCTTTCGGATGCCAGCGGCTTTTCCAGGTATGAGCCGGAATAATTTCCGGCAACGCTCCATTTTTGTGAAACCATGAATCAACGACATAATGCCCTTCACCTTCGACGACAATAGGAAGGCTGATTTCATGGATTGTCGCGGTGCTATGCGGATAACTGAAGTCACTTACCCCGCGTCTAAGGTGAGCCCCTAGCGTATGAAACCTAATCAGGCCGTCATGGCGCATCAGATATAGATAGCTTGTGGTATTAAAGGCCTCATCAATACAGTCCATCTGGTTTTTTGTATTAAAATTAATGATTACTGCGCCGGCATTATCCTGATCAGTCCCTGTTTTGGGGCCAATTATTTGTTCAATCAGGGCAATCGATTTGGCAATCATGCCTCTCTCCTGCTCAGCTGTTTCTGCCGCTGGAGAAAAAATATTCCTGACTTTCTGCCATTCCTGATCAGTTAAGCCTGTTTTTTGGTAAAATTTACAGCCATATCCGTAACAAACACCAAAATATTCGTGACTATTTAAGTTGTCGGCATGATGTATTAATTCAGGGTTGGTTGAAGAACATCCTGAAACGAGAAGCACAGAAAATATTAAAGCTAAAAATTTCATCACAGCCTATCAAAACATATTCTTAATAAAAAAGCCGTCTCTCAATTATTCTGAGGACGGCTTTTGAATTTATAGTAACGCTAAAAGCTTAAACTGCGCCGTCGCGCTCGAGACGTTTACGGTCAAGTTTACGGGATCTGCGAACTGCAGCGGCATTCTCACGGGCTTTCTTTTCGGAAGGCTTTTCATAAAAACGGCGCATTTTCATTTCACGGTACACCCCTTCACGCTGAAGTTTTTTCTTCAGAGCGCGAAGCGCTTGATCAACGTTATTATCGCGGACAATAACCTGCATGGTTATAGTCACACTCCTTTCTGGTTTGTGTTTACATCAAAGAAACGTATGTTTCAAAGAAGCCCGCTTTCTATCAAATCAAAGGCGACTTGTGAAGCTTTTTCTATAATTTAAGCCATTTTTATTAAAAATAGTCTTTACGATTTTATGTTTGATGCCCATATTAGGAATATGAGCAAAAAGACATCAGATAAAACACCCGACGAATATCGCGATTCGCTACTGGAAGCGGCGCTGGATCACGTTGCATTTGATGGCTGGTCGGAAAAGACCTTAAATCAGGCAGCAGAGAATATTGGTATATCCAGTGCTATAGTTGATTTAGCTTTTCCAGATGGCGTCATTGAAATGATTGATTTTTATGCACAGAAATGTGACATAGCCATGGTTCACCAGGCCGCCAAAATAGACCTGAATAGCTTAAAAATTCGAGAAAAAATTACTGCACTTGTAAAATTCAGACTGTTATCTGAACAACCCCATAAAGAAGCGGTAAGAAGAACGGTTGCTTTTCTTGCCCTTCCCGGAAATTATTATACAAGTCTCAGGATACTTTACCGAACAGTTGATCTTATCTGGAAGACGATTAATGATACTTCCACCGATTTCAACTTCTATACCAAAAGAATGACATTAAGTGCCGTCTATTCCAGCACATTTTTATACTGGCTCGGTGATGAAAGTGAAAATAATGCTGATACATGGGATTTTCTGGATCGAAGAATTGAAAATGTCATGCAGATTGAGAAATTAAAGGCTAAATGCCGCAGCAAGAAACCAAAATTTCCCAATATCTGGCGCGAACTTGGTAAAAAACGCTACGGCAGTTAATCTTTATCCGGATATAGACGGGTTATATGCCCCATTTTTCGCCCTTCCTTCACCTCTGATTTTCCGTAATGGTGAACATAATTTTCTGCCTGGGACACCAGATCATGAAATTGAAGAATATCCTCGCCAATCAGATTGATCATCCGTGCCTCACCAGTAAAATCAACATCCCCTAACGGAAGACCGCATATTGACCGAATATGCTGTTCAAATTGACTTGTCGTGCAGGCCTCAATCGTCCAGTGGCCAGAATTATGAACGCGTGGCGCAATTTCATTAACTCTCAGTCGTGGCTCATTTGATGAAACAAAAAATTCAACCGTCAACACGCCAACATAATCAATATTTTCAATTATTTTTTTCGCATATAAAACAGCTTCATTTTTTAACTCATCATCAATTCTGGCAGGAGCAATTGAAATATCAAGAATATGGTTTTTGTGTTTATTTTCCACAGGAACATAACATTTAATTTCGCCGTCCTGCCCCCGAGCCGCAATCACTGATATTTCCAGTTCAAAATCAACAAAACCCTCTAAAATAATTTCATTGCTGTCAAGTTTCTCAAAAGCGGCTTTGAGGTCTTCCGGAGATTTAAGAATGGCCTGCCCTTTGCCGTCATACCCAAACCTCCTGGTTTTTAGGACTGCCGGATAATTTATTGTTTGAAGGGCACCCAACGTTTCTTCAATGTTCGAAACCCCCTTAAAAGGAGCCGTTTCAATACCGAGGGAATTTATAAATTCTTTTTCCTTTAGTCTGTCCTGGGATACTTCAAGTACTTTTGAGCCCGGGAACACAGGTTTTCTTTCAGACAGAAATTCTACGGTAGCAACGGGGATATTTTCAAATTCATATGTAATAACGTCTACAGACAGTGCAAATTTTTCAAGCTGATCAGTATCTTCGTATGAAGCATGGGTCACTTGCGCAGATACTTGTGATGCTGGACTGTTTATTTCTGGGCAATAAATATGGCATTTATATCCAAGACGGGACGCTGCGATCGACAACATTCGCCCGAGCTGGCCACCCCCTAATATGCCAATGGTTGATCCGGGTGATAAAACGCTCATATTTCAGTCAACCGGAAACTCGGCAACTGATGCCGATTGACGCTCACGCCAGGCTTTTAGATTGTTTGCGACAGTTTCATCGTCAAGGGCAATTACGGAAGCCGCCAGCAAGCCAGCATTTTTAGCCCCTGCTACACCAATAGAAAGGGTCCCGACAGGAATCCCACCCGGCATCTGGACAATTGAAAGCAGACTATCCATACCTTTAAGAGCTTTGCTTTCAATTGGTACGCCGAAAACTGGCAGTAGCGTCATTGACGCCGCCATACCCGGCAAGTGTGCGGCTCCGCCCGCACCGGCGACGATAACCTTAAGACCTCTTTCTTTTGCCGATTTGGCATATTCATAAAGACGCTCTGGCGTACGATGCGCTGAGACTATCCGGCTTTCAACAGATACACCCAGCTCTTTGAGAACCTCAACAGCATTTTTCATAATGGGCCAATCCGATTGGCTCCCCATAATTACGCCAACAACGGGTGTGTTTTCGCTCATGCCTGTTCCTTCAAATACTGCTTGTAACACTATAAATTAAAAAAGTGGATTATAACGATCCCGTCCGGATAGGCAAGTTTACAGTGGCATTCTTAATGTCCAAATGATATCTTTTAACAGAAAAAATACAAATGGTAGGTTTTTAATAACAATTTAACTGCAACATACTGATACTATGCGTTAAATCTGTTATATCAGTTTATAAAGAAACTTATAGATGAATGTCGGGATTTAAGGTTATCTGATTATATGAAAATACAAGGTACCAGCAATACAGACCGGGCACAGCCTATCCGCCGCAAGACGATTGAACGAAGCGGCAGCCTTTCTTCTTCATCTTCAGTTTCTTCTGTTCGTAATATTCAGGATACAACCAGTATTCTGGGAATTCCTCAGGCTGAAATGACACCAAAAGTTCGTGATGCCATAATGACACTGATGGCTGAAGTTGAAAATATGCGTCATGAACTTGAAATTGCGCATCGGCGCATTTCCGAATTGGAACGCCTTGCTGATCAGGACAGTCTGATTGAAATATCAAATCGCCGTGCCTTTGTCCGTGAAATGACCCGAATGATTTCCTATTCGGATCGTTATGGCATTAACAGCTCTCTTATATTCCTTGATATGAATGACCTTAAGGGCATTAATGATACACATGGACATAAAGCCGGTGACGAAGCACTTGTTCACCTGGCAAAAATCATGATTTCCGGTTTACGTGATTCGGATATTATCGGCCGATTGGGCGGCGATGAATTCGGCATTATCCTGCCAAAGGCGACTGAAGAAAATGCCACTGCCAAAGCTTTGCAAATCCTCAAAATGCTGGAGGAAAATCCGCTTATTTTGAATGGCAATAAAATTCCTATCAAGATAGCTTTTGGTGTATATCCGCTCCATTCCGGATTAAGCCCGGATCAGGCACTCGATCATGCCGATAAAAAAATGTATACTCACAAGCAATCAATGAAAAAAGATGGCGACTGATTTAAGCAATAATATCGGGCAAAAGCTGATCTTCCAGTTGGGCAATTTTATCTTTCAGCATCAGTTTCTGTTTTTTAAGCCTTTTAATCTGAAGCATATTACTGGTACCCGAATAAATAAGCGCTGTAATAGCATCATCAAGGTCACGATGCTGCACCCTTAACTGTTGAATTTTTTCTAAAATATCACCTTCATCAATATTCATTTTTAACAGCCCAGTTGTTGCTATGCTTTAGAGTATACCATAACTCTAACGACTTTATTAAAAAGATATCAGCAATTAAGATTTCCACCTTTTAAGACGGCCTGTTTCGATATCAAACAAATCAAGTATACGGCTTAAAGTCTGATCAATCATTTCATCTATCGTTGCCGGCTTACTGTAAAGTGCCGGCACTGGTGGATAAATAACTGCCCCCATCTCACTTAGGGACGTCATCGTTTTTAAATGGCCCAGATGAAGGGGGGTTTCACGAACCATTAAGACCAGTTTGCGACGTTCTTTTAGTGTCACATCTGCCGCACGTGTCAGTAATGTGGACGTCACCCCTGTATTAATTTCAGACATGGTTTTAACGGAGCAGGGAACGATCAGCATCCCAGATGTTTTAAATGACCCACTGGCAACCGAAGCACTGATATCATCTACCTTATGGACAACGCTTGCCAGTGCATTTATCTCTGAAATTTTCTTATCTGTTTCGAGACTTGCGGTAACAGCAGCTGCCTTTGAAAGTATTAAATGGCTCTCTACGTCAGCCTCTTTCAAAAATTCCAGAAGCCTTATACCATATTGAATACCAGACGCTCCACTGATTCCGACAATGAGTCGCTTTTGACCATCTTTCATTAATAAAACCACCTTATTTAAATCTGTTGTCGTTTATATCAAAATAATTGAAATTTATACACAGTTTGTATTTGTTTCAGCGAAATAAGTTCGATTTTTCCCAGGAACAGATGACAAATGCAGAAAACTATGATGTAATTATAAGTGCTGTAATGTGATTTAATTCACAGACCAAGCTGAGTGTTTTGAATAATACAGGGAATATATATGGCCACTTTGCCAAATTTCAAAAATCAGACAATTCCCCTAACGCGAAATCAATTCGCCCCATTATTCACACAATCTAAACTTATTATCAGCATACTTAAAAATGAACAGCAAAGATCTGATTACAACAATATTAATTAGGAGACCAAAATATGCATTCAGAAGCTCATATCAATGCACTTTCAAGAAAACATGCCGCTTTAGATGAAAAAATACATTTAGAAGAAAATCGTCCGGCACCTGACAGTACTGTTTTAAACGAGCTGAAGAAAGAAAAACTGGTCCTGAAAGACGAAATGACGCGATTAAAAGCACAATAAACAGTGCCTTTAAAGTCAAAACCCGCCTCGTTACAGGCGGGTTTTTTTATGTTTTGCATTAAAATTTGAGAAAAATTTCTAACGCTTATTCAGCATTTTGCCCTTCATCTTCAACTTGGGCACGACGCGGAGCTGCTTTTTTTACCGCTGCATCCAATTCAGTCTGTTTGCATAAGCCAAGCAAAACCGGGTCAATTGGTTTAATATTGCTCATATTCCAATGTGTTCTTTCACGAATAGCGGTAATTGTCGGTTTTGTAGTGCCAACAATTTTAGAAATTTGAGCATCCGTTAGCTCAGGATGGTGTCTGAGCAGCCATGCAATAGCATCTGGTTTATCTTGTCTTTTGGATACCGGTGTATATTTTGCGCCGCCGCTTCTCGTTTTTGCCGGCACATCATCAATGACGATCTGCAGATTTGCATTCGGGTCATTCTGACACCGTTCAATTTCTTCCCAGGTTAACTGACCGTTAGCAACAGGGTCTAGGCCTACTATATTTACTGCCACCTGTTCATCCGCAATCCCCTGTACCTCAAGTTCATGTAAACCGCAAAATTTTGCAATTTGAGCAAAACTGAGGCTTGTATTATCCACAAGCCAAACACCTGTAGCCAATGGCATCAAAGGCTCTGTCATAACTTCTCCTAAAATATCATAATTTTAATGAATCATTAAACGCAGCATAGAGACAGTTTACACAATTGAAAAGGCCTTGAAAAAAAACTTTTCAAGGCCTTGAAAATAAAGAATAAAAATACCCGATTTAGGTATAATATACTGCAATTAAATTATTTAATTGTCCAAGCAAGCGGAACAACAAAAGTCAGTTGACTGTCAGCTGCATCCGCTGGTGGTTTTGGAAGTGGGCTAACGCGCTTTAAAAGCTTTGGCACTTCTCTGTCCAAGATATCTTCACCAGAAGAAGTTTTGATATTTTGAGCAACAATATTACCTTCACGGTCTACTTGAATTTCAACTTTTACATTACCTTCAATTTCTTTGCGAAGAGCTGCACGAGGATAAACCTGCTTTTTAGCAATTGCTTCGTTTACTTCATTTTGCCACCCGCTGATATCTGCAGCATTTGCTGTTGCAGCAAAACCTGTGACTGCAATAAGTGATGCCAACATTACTGATACAAATACTTTTAAAACTCTAACTTTACTCATTTAATTTAGTCTCCATAATATTAAACTTAATGTTTACAAAAATTGTTTTACCCTTCTGGATAATCCATAATTTGGTTTTTAAATTTAAAAGGTGTACAAATGCTTAAGAAATAAATTTTATATGTTAAAAAAAACACTTTTAATTAAAAAAGCTATTATCTTTCAATAAGGTACATAAAAATATTAGAATGTTATGATATATCATTAATATATTGAATTATAACATAATTCCCATAAATTATACGCTAGAAACAAACCAAAAATTTTCAAATTTCAAGCAATGAAAAAAAAACAAAAAAAATCGTTTTTTTATATAAAAAAAATGAAGCAGGCTGTCGATTGAAATGTTTTTCGTGAAAAAACAAAAAAGGCCCTGAAAAATTCAGGGCCTTAAATGTTCAGATTAATCTGTAATTGCAGTTATTCAAGTACCCATGCTAATGGTACTGTCATGGTAAGTTGGCTGTCAGCTGCACCTGCTGGTGGGGCAGGGAGAGGGCTTGCTCGATTTAATAGTTTTGGAATTTCTCTATCCAAAATATCAGATCCTGTTGAAGATTTAAGAGTGTGAGCAACAATATTGCCCTCACGGTCTACGTTAATTTCAACAGTTGCTTTACCTTCCAACTCTTTCCTGAGTGCTGCACGAGGATAAGACTGCTTTTTTGCAATTGCCTCACTTACTTCATGCTGCCAGCCGCTAATATCCTGTGCATTAGCAGAAGTCACAAAACCCGCAATCGTTATACCGGCAGCAACCATAATTGATGCCATTAATTTCACTAAACTCAATTTGCCCATTTTTTACTCCTAAAATCTGTGCTACTATTTATATCAAATTTTAATTTTAGACCTTCCGCAGTTGCTTAAAGGATACTCATATTCTGACGGAAACCCCATTTGCACTTATGGACTATAGTGAAAAATGGTAAACTGAAGCTTAAAGATAAAATTTTATCTATTATTTGACTGCCATGTTTATTGACTTTTGGGCTGGAACTGCCGATATTGTTAAGAAATATTAACCTTAATTTCATTATTGTTATTAATGTAACTTATTGATTTTAATAGTTTTTCTCAAGGAAATCAATGAAGAAGCCACTCTTACAACAGATACTTATATTTGCTTTATTTTTTTTAAATATTACCCATGCAAATGCTCAAAATGTATTAAATAAGGACGAAATTGAAAAATATTTGAATGCAATGCCTCAAATTCGTCAACTTGCTGAAACATATGAAAAGAATCTTGGCGAAGAGCAAAAGACCCTTCCCGGGCAAGATGAAATATCATCATTCAGCATGACGCCGTTGACAGATAGCCTCGAGGAAATCAGAAATCTTCCGACATATGAGGATTTCTTAAAAATTATAAAAAGTGTCGGTTTTAATAATCCGGAAGAATGGGCCAGCGTTGGCGATAGAGTGATGATGGCTTATTCAGCATTTCAGTTAAAAAATCCTCCTAATCAATCTTCACCAGATTTAAATAAGCTAAAAGACACATTAACTGACGATCTGGAAAATCTGAAAAAAAACCAATTTATAAGCATCGAACAAAAACAATATCTGATTAACAAACTACAAAAATCTATAGCATTACTAAACGATCCAAATTATATTAACAGCAGGAATATACCCGTTATAGCCCCCTATGTTGAAAGGCTAGGCTCGCTTTTAAGGAATACTAATGACACGTACTGAAATTCTTCGCATCCGGAAATATCTTAATAATAAATTTGGCAGTGATAAATTTACCCTAGAAAAAAGCCAGTCCGAAGACGATAGTATGGAAGTCCATCTGAACGGTGAATTTATTGGACTAATTTATCGCGATGAGGATGAAGGGGAAGTTTCCTACGCATTTCAAATGGCTATTCTTGAAATGGACCTGCCTAATGCCGCTGATGCGTCATTAATCTGATTTACCCATTTATCGTTTTAAGTTCCGACATGGCCTGTTTGATAATTTGAAAACTGGCAAGACTGGAAAGTCCCGCCATCATCACTGCCACAATGAAATCAGGCCATCCGGTATTGGTTGCAAATACCCCGGAAGCCGCAATAACAATAGCAATATTTCCAATTGCATCATTTCTTGAACAAAGCCAGATTGAGCGCATGTTGCTGTCTCCGCCTCTGAACTTGAACAAGAGCACCGCACTGATCACATTTGCGGCCAAAGCCACAAGACCAACTGTTCCCATTACACCTGCCAAGGGAACCACCGCGTCCTGAGCATTCATAACAGTGCGAACAAAAATCCACAGGCCTAGAATACCCATACTTGCTCCCTTCAGGAGAGCAACAGATGCCCTGATGCGAAGTGAACTTCCTAAAACAAGAAGGGTGACGCCATACGTTATTGAATCAGACAGAAAATCCATTGCGTCAGCCTGTAGCGAAACAGAATTGGCAAAAAAGGCAGTGCCAAATTCAATAAAAAACATTGTCAAATTAATAATAAATGCTATCCACAACGCATTGCGGAAAGCATCCACTTTAAGATCTTTTTCGTGTATGTCATGATCACAGCATGCCATCAATAAAACCTATTTCAATACCTGATCAATTTTTTTATATTCGCTAACAATGAATTTCATTTTAGTATATAGGCTTATTGTTAACGATGACTTTTTACTTTTCAAGGATAAATTTTAAAAATGCTTAAGTTATATCATTATTGGTTCTCTCCCGGTTCAAGAAAAATAAGAATGGCCATGCTGGAAAAGGGAATTGAATTTGAAATGATCCTTGAACTACCCTGGAAGCGGCGCCATGAATTTCTTATGTTAAATCCCGCCGGTACCGTGCCTGTTTTGATCGAAGAGGATGATGCTGTCATTTCAGGTACAACTGCAATTTCCGAATATCTGGAAGAAATTAATGATCACCCTGGTTTTCTGGGCACTGATGCAAAATGCAGGGCCGAAGTAAGACGTCTTGTGGAATGGTTTGACGTCAAATTTTTTGACGAAGTCACCAACCTGATCATCAATGAAAAAGTGATGAAAATATTTTTAAAAAGAGGCAATACGGAAGCTGCAAATATCAGGTTTGCTGCTCAAAACATAAAACCCCACCTTAAATATATTGAGTATCTTACTGATCGCAGGAACTGGCTTGGCGGCAATGATTTTTCATATGCCGATATTTCTGCCGCAACACAAATTTCATGTGTTGACTATTTTGGTGATGTGCCGTGGGATGATTACCCAAAAGCCCGCGAATGGTATGCCCGCATTAAATCAAGACCAAGCATGCAGAAAATATTGAAGGACACCATTTCTGGACTTACCCCGGCATCATATTACCGTGATCCTGACTTTTAACGTTTAAAGAAACCGAAATGAGCGAAACTTCACAACCAGAGTCTAAAAAATCAGCCATAATATCATTCGCTCTTGAAACAGGATTTGACGTTGTAAAAATAACTGATCCCTACGGACTTGAAGAAAACGCCGGGTATTTTACCAGCTTTTTAAAGCAGTCATTTCACGGCGATATGAAATGGATGGAAGAAAAGGCAGACCGCAGAAAATCGCCCCTTATATTATGGCCCGAGGTCAAATCCATCATTATGTTGGGAATGAATTACGGCCCGGGTGAAAACCCGCTTGATTTTCTGGCCAATAAAAATATCGGGAATATATCCGTCTATGCCCGTGGGCGGGATTATCATGATGTTGTCAAGAAACGCCTTAAACAAATTGCCCGACATATCCACCAGAAATATCAGGCAGAGGTAAAAGTGTTTGTCGATACGGCGCCGGTGATGGAAAAACCATTGGCTGCAAAAGCCGGACTTGGCTGGCAGGGAAAACACACCAATCTGGTGAGCCGGGATTTTGGATCCTGGCTATTTATTGGCAGCATCTTCACCACACTGAAAATAGACCCAGATAGCAACGAACCGGATCATTGTGGTTCGTGCCGGTCCTGTCTTGATATCTGTCCGACGAACGCCTTTCCGGCGCCTTACCAGTTAGACGCACGTCGCTGTATTTCCTACCTGACAATAGAATATAAAGGCCATATTGACAGAGAATTCCGTGCCGCCATGGGAAACCGGATTTATGGATGTGATGACTGCCTGTCTGTTTGCCCGTGGAATAAATATGCAATAAGAACCAATGAATTTTCCCTCCTGCCAAGAGGAGAACTTAAATATCCGAAACTCATTGAACTTGCACAGCTCGATGAACCCTCATTTCGTGAAATTTTTTCAGGTTCCCCTATTAAAAGAATTGGCAGAGATTTTTTTATCAGAAATGTGCTTATTGCTATGGGGAATAGTGGCAACAGTTCATTTTTACCTCTGCTCGAAGAAAAATTAACCGAAAAAAGCCCGCATATACGTGCCATGGCAATATGGGCCATAAAAATGCTTTCGGGAGAAACAGAGTTCGCTCACATTAAAAATAAATATGCTAAATCGGAATATGACCCAGATGTTTTAAAAGAATGGGGATAACTATTGACCAATGAGACGGATATTATCTTCAGCCAGCTTTTGCCAATAACTATCAGGATATTTGGCAATCAGTTTTTTCCACTCTACTAACGCTTTCTCATCATGGTGTTGCATACGGTAATTTACACCGCTTTCAAATAATACATCCGGATTATTGGGGTCTATACTCAGCGCCATGTTTAAATCAAGCCGTGCTTTCAGATGCTCGCTTAACTTACGGAAAGCTTCAGCCCTTAATAAAAAAGCATCGACCTTCTCCGGATTTATTTCAAGGGCCCGCTGATAATCCTCAATCGCCCCTTTATAATTTTCCGATGATGCCAGAACCAGTCCTCTCTCAATTAAAATTTCGTAAGACAGGGGAGAATTCTCTTCCAGACCATTAATAGAGGCCGTCAGATCATTATATGCTTTGTCAAATTCCTTTGCTGAATGCCACGCTAAACCGGCCAGATAATTAAGCTGAATGGTCAGGTTTTTTTTATTCTTACTGGCAAAATCATTGACGCTTTCATTACGCTGCAATTTTCCGACTATATTCTCAAATAACTGCGCCGCTTCGGAAAACCTTTCCTGCTCATAAAGGGCCATCCCTTCACAATGTTGAGCCGCCACACCGCCCCCTTCGATAAACCATTTACGCGCTTCGCTCAGGGCATTTTTACTGTCATGCTCCACACTCGCCAGACATTCCTGATATTTTTTTGCTTGTGCCGCTTCTGAAGTATCCTGTGCATTGGCTGCAGCAACCTGAACCACCAGTAAAGCTAAAATTATTTTAATCATAGAACCCATATTGACTTAACCTGCTTTCGTGCTGGTAATTTACCCGTACCTGTATAATTATAATCACTTTAAAGAGCAAATCGTAAAAAATGACACTGAAAATGAACTTATTCTGCTTTGGACTTGGCTATACGGCAAATCACCTGATCCGTAGTTTATCACCAGCAAAATGGCAATATTCAGGCAGCCAAAGATCCGGTGAAAATAAGTTCATTACGAATGAACCACTTCAAAATGCAGACAAGATACTGGAACATGTAACGCATCTTCTGATTTCTATTCCACCTGACAAGAATGTTTCTGACCCCGTTTTGTTTCATCACAAAAGAAATATAGAAACCATGCCAAATTTGAAATGGATCGGATATTTATCCGCTACCAGCGTCTATGGTGATTATCATGGCGAATGGGTCGATGAACAAACCCCACTCCACCCCACCGGGCCGCGCGGGAAAAGCCGACTTGAAGCCGAAAAAATGTGGCTTTCACTTGACCTTCCTGTCCATATTTTCAGACTTGCCGGCATATATGGTCGCGACCGTAACCAGATTGAAGCTGTCAGAAACGGCACTGCCAGAAAAATAATTAAACCCGGCCATGTTTTTTCACGGGTTCATGTGGATGATATATGTTCCGCCCTTATTAAGTCCATGGACCAACCCGCACTAAAGGAAATTTATAATATTGCTGATGATTGCCCTGCCGCAACGGCGGATATACTTGATTTCATATGCCAGGAATTACACTTGCCCGCGATAGAAGGTGAATTATTTGAAAATTCCGATATCAGCCCCGCATTAAGAAGTTTTTATAGAGATAATAAACGCATTAAAAATGAATATGTAAAAAACGCCCTGGATTGGCGGCCAAAATTCCCAAGTTTCAGGGAAGGCTACCGTGATATATTAGCAAAACTCAGTTAATGCCTGTTTCAATCGGTTTAAATCAGCGGGCGTAGAAAGTCTGTGGTCCCCTGACTTACTGAAATTGATAGTGACATCATCACTTTTTAGTTTTTCGGCAATTCGCATCGAATAGTCATAGGGTACGTCATTATCCTTAAAACCATGAAATAAGCGTACCGGACAGTCAAGTTCAATTGGCTTATCCAACAGAAGATGCTTATCCCCTTCCTGAATAAGGGCATATGATACTTTATAGGGCTCGTCACTATATTCGGAAGGCTCAAGATAAATACCGTCTCTATTTAAGGTTTCTTTTATAGTGTCAGAATAACAATCCCACATCAGTTCTCTTGTAAAATCCGGGGCTGATGCAATACCAATGAAAGCTTTTATACGTTCCTTTCGTGCAAGTGAAACCAACAGTCCAATCCATCCCCCCATGCTTGAGCCAACGATAATTAAGGAACCTTTCGTAACCTGATCAATGACTGATAATGCATCATCCCGCCATTTGCCAATGGTTCCGTCTTCAAATTTTTCAGACGAGCTACCATGACCGGAATAATCAAATCTGACGTAACTTAACCCAAGTTCTTTACAGCTTTCTTCCAGAAATAAGGCTTTTGTGCCTTCCATATCAGACATATAACCACCACAGAACACAACCGTTGGGCTTCCCCCATTCCGTTTGCGGTAGGCTATTTTTCTTTTCTCAGGTCCAATCAAAAAAGTTGGATTTCCACTCATTTTATCATCCGATGCCGTTTATTTTTTGTCTGATAACATAATAATGCCGATTAAGGCCAAGAAATACGTAATTTTAAGGTTTGTTCACTTGACTTGAAACTTAAAGGATATAAATTCCAACCATAATAACCAGATAACTAAAGATTAATAACGAGATCCTGATGAGTAGCAAAAATAAAGTCGCCCTAACCCTGCCTGATGGCAGCGTCCGTGAATATAATGGACCGGTGACTGGTATGACGCTTGCCAACGATATTGGCCCAGGCCTTGCCAAGGCGGCGTTAGTGATTGTCGTTAATGGCGAGCAATGGGATCTGTCCCGTGAAATTGAAAAAGATTCAGATGTATCAATCATTACAAATCGTGATGATGAAGCGTTGGAAATTTTGCGTCATGATGCCGCCCATATCCTTGCGGAGGCCGTCAAGGAAATATGGCCGGATACTCAGGTCACAATCGGCCCGGCTATCGAAAATGGTTTTTATTACGACTTTGCGCGGGATAAGCCCTTTACCCCGGAAGATCTGGAACGCATTGAACAGCGCATGAAAGAAATTGTCGAGCGTGACGAGGAAATTATCCGTACGGAAATGCCGCGTGATGAAGCCGTTAAATTTTTCCGTGATATGGGCGAAGACTATAAAGCGGAAATTATTGCCAGCATTCCGTCTGATGAACCGATTACTCTCTATAGACAAGGCGATTTTATCGATCTTTGCCGTGGCCCGCATCTGCCCTCAACAAAATATCTTGGTAATGACACTTTCAAACTGATGAATGTGGCAGGCGCCTATTGGCGTGGCGACAGCAACAATGAAATGCTTCAACGTATTTACGGCACCGCCTGGCGTAATAAAAAGGAATTAAATGCATATCTTACCCGAATTGAAGAAGCAGAAAAACGTGACCACAGAAAACTGGGCCGCGAACTGGGCCTGTTTCATTTTCAGGAAGAAGCCGCAGGCATGCCATTCTGGCATCCAAATGGCTGGACCATTTATACCCAGATAGAAGCCTATATGCGCCGCAAACAGATTGAGTATGGGTACCGTGAAATCAATACCCCGAAGCTAGTTGACCGAAAGCTTTGGGAACAAAGCGGACATTGGGAAAAATTCCGCGAGCATATGTACACAACTGAATCAGAAGAACGCATCTTTGCCCTGAAACCCATGAATTGTCCCTGCCATGTACAGGTTTTCAATCAGGGCATTGTCAGCTATCGTGACCTGCCATTGCGTTTGGCAGAATTTGGTAGTTGTCACCGCTATGAACCATCCGGTGCATTGCATGGACTGATGCGGGTTCGCTCCTTCGTACAGGATGATGCCCATATTTTTTGTGAAAAAGAAAAAATCACAGAAGAAACTGAAATTTTCTGCAAAATGCTTCTCGAAGTGTATAAAGATTTCGGCTTTGAAGAAGTTAAAGTCAAATTCTCGGATCGGCCAGCAATGCGGGCTGGCACTGATGCCGTCTGGGACGAAGCAGAAAAGTGCCTGATAGACGCCGTTGAGCAAGTGGGACTTGACTATACTCATAACCCCGGCGAAGGTGCTTTTTACGGCCCAAAACTTGAATTTGTGCTGACCGATGCCATTGGCCGTGACTGGCAATGTGGAACTTTGCAGGTAGACTTTGTTTTGCCAGAAAGACTCGATGCAAATTATATTGGCGCCGATAATGCCAAACATCGTCCCGTTATGCTTCACCGGGCCATACTTGGTTCGTTTGAGCGGTTTATCGGAATACTAATAGAAAACCATGCCGGTCGTTTTCCAATGTGGCTTGCCCCGACACAGGTGGTCGTGGCAGGGATTACCACCGAACAGGACGACTATGTGCAGGCTGTTTACAAAAAATTGAAAGCCGCTGGCCTGAGAGCGGAAATTGATTTGCGTAATGAGAAAATAAATTATAAAATCCGCGAACATTCCCACGCCAAAATACCGGCAATATTCGTTGCAGGTGGCCGGGAGGCAGAAAATAACACAATTACTGTAAGAAGACTTGGCTCAAATAATCAGGAAACCCTTGATTTAAGTGACGCAATTAATAAACTTGTCACCGAGTCTATTGCCCCGGATAAACAATAAATTAAGTTTATTGGGTTATACATAAACTGTACGCTAACAACATAATGGAGAAATTAAATAACTAAGCGACCAATGCAAGGCCCGTCGTCTAAGAAAGGACCCAGGGTCAATGATGATATCATCGAGGATGAAGTAAGACTTATTGACGAAAATGGTGAAAACCATGGTGCTGTCGCAACTGATAAAGCCATGAAAATGGCAAAAGCAGCTGGTCTTGACCTCGTTGAAATATCACCAAATGCTAATCCCCCTGTTTGTAAAATTCTCGATTATGGAAAATATAAATACGAAGCGCAGAAAAAAGCCAGCATTGCCAAGAAGAAGCAAAAAACGGTTGATGTTAAGGAAATTAAGCTGCGTCCGGGTATTGAGAAACATGATTATGACGTGAAAATGCGCTCAATCGACAAATTTCTGAATGCCGGTGACAAGGTTAAGGTGACGCTCAGATACCGTGGGCGCGAAATGGCCCATCAGGAACTCGGTATGGAGGTTTTAAACCGCGTGAAAGACCAATTTGCCGCCGTTACAAAAATTGAACAGATGCCGAAAATGGAAGGGCGGCAGATGATCATGATTATCGCGCCAAAATAACCATAAAATTAAGATACTATATACATTAGAGCAGCTCGAAATCGGGCTGCTTTTTTTATCATTTCGAGTCGCAGAAAATTGACCATTTCCAACTCATTGAAGTCACATCATTTTTGTTTTTATGTTTGATTTATGATAGCATATAGACGAACGTGCGCCCATTGGTGGCACGACATTCCGCACTGTAAAGGGTCAGCTGAACTTAATAGTGTGGATGCGAAAGGAGCCCGCCGTAAGTGGAGACACTCGGCGGGTTTTTTCAAACCAGTCGCGACCCGTTTGGAACCGGTCTTTCAGGCTGGGCTATAACCACTGCCCCATTTTCATCATAAAAGCCCGTCAGAAGAAATTCTGACTGAATAGGTCCGATCTGTTTTACCGGAAAATTCACAACCGCCACAATCTGTTTTCCAATAAGCTCTTCAGGTTTATAATGCACAGTGATCTGCGCGCTAGATTTTTTAATTCCAATCTCACCCCCGAAGTCCACCCAGACTTTATAAGCCGGTCTTCTTGCTTCCGGAAATTCCTCAGCATTAACCACCGTCCCTATTCTGAGCTCAACTTTCTGAAAATCTTCCCAGCTTATTTTATCTGACATTACTCTATCCTTTTAACTTTATAACCCTGTTGCCTTAGCATTTTAATAACCCCGTCATCGCCAATAAAATGGGCTACTCCGGCAACAACCAGTGTGTTTTGTTCCTTCATCAGTAGCCCGGCTATTACAGGAAGCCACCTTTTATTGCGTTCAACAACGAGCTGCTGGTATATTTCTTTCTGTTCCTGCATTGGCTTGATCAAGGATTCCTCCATCCCCTTCTCATCCCCATTTGCCCATGTATCCACCATTTCCATGGTAATTTTTTGAATATCCTTTATTTGGTCAAGTGTATCCACCAGCATTTCTGCCTGTATGGATAACGGATGATCATAAAGGGTGGCCATTTGATCTTGCAAAGTTTCAAGCTCAGAAATCGTTTTGTTTTCCTGCATGGCCAACCCCTCAATAAATTTATCGACACCGGAGTCCGGGTCCCATCCCTGCTTTTTAATGACATTTATTGAAAGAGCAATAGATGCGAACCAGGGTTTGAACCTAGTAAGATTAACAGCTGGTATTCCGACAGCCACGGCCTGTTCACTCAAATACTGGTATTCTTCAGGCTCCAGATAGTTTCTTAGCTCATCCCCTGCAGGAAGCAGACCATTTTCAATTGTTATCTGTTGCGCTTGGGCTTCTTTGTCAGGTGTCATGTGAACCTCAAAGACTACCTCACGCGCATCGCCGAATATCTCTTTGACTTTTCCGCCATACCATTTCACATTTTTGGGAAGCAGGTGAATTGAGCCTAAAAAATAAACTTTTGATTTATCCCGTTCAATCATCCAAATGGCCGGATGGGCATTGAGCTCTTCCTGCGCCGTGGAAATTTGCGGCATTACGATCAGTAACGCAGCCAACACAGGCATGAGCCTGTACGTAAATAACTGGTATATGGATTTCATCATCAATGATTCTTTTCTGTTTTCTTATCGTTGGCATTTATTGATAGGGTTAATATAAAATATGTCAACTTTATGTAAAAAATAGATTAACCCGCAGGAACAGGCATTAGTTATTAAATCCTCTTGCAATCCCAATAAAAGCGGGCTATACACCGACCTTCGTTGAATGGTACGGCTTGGTAGGGCATGCCTATCCATTCGAAAAGCTTGTCAGCCAAGGCTGACTTATTTAACAGAAGGAAAGCTAAATGCCCAAATTGAAAACAAAAAGTGGCGCCAAAAAACGCTTCAAACTCACCGCCTCTGGCAAGGTGCGTTCATCACAGACCGGGAAACAGCACGGCATGATCAAACGCACAAACAAACAAATTCGCAATCAACGCGGCACAACAATTCTGAGTGATCAGGATGCCCGGATTGTTAAGAAATATATGCCTTACGGTTAATGGAGCAATAAAATGGCACATGTAAAACGGGGCGTAACTGCAAAAGCCCGTCACAAAAAAGTTCTTAATGCCGCAAAAGGTTACCGCGGTCGTCGTAAATCCACTATTCGCGTAGCGATGCAGGCTGTTGAAAAAGCAGGCCAGTATGCTTACCGTGACCGTAAAGTCCGTAAGCGTCAATTCCGCGCTTTGTGGATTCAGCGTATTAACGCAGGTGCGCGTCTAGAAGGACTTACCTATTCACGATTTATGAACGGCCTTAAAGTTGCAGGCATCGAACTTGACCGCAAAGTTCTGGCTGATTTAGCCGTTCGTGAACCTGAAGCTTTTAAAGCCATTGCAGAACAAGCAAAAGCCGCAATCGCCTAAAAAGCCCTTCAAAGAGTTCAAAATTCAAGTTTGAGGAGCCTGCCGCTTGGCAGTAGGCTCCTTTTTCTTTATGTTCGGTTTTATAATTAATTGATTTAAAAATTTTGGGTAAAAAATAATGCAAGACCTCCAAACACTGGAAAGTGAAATTACCGCAAATTTACTGGCGGCAGACAATCTGGACAAGGTTGAAAATATCCGTATTGCCGAGCTTGGCAAGAAAGGACGTGTCAGTCTGCTGATGCGTGAACTTGGCAAAATGAACCCGGAAGAAAAAAAGGAATTTGGGCCCAAATTAAATCAACTGAAAAATAATTTAAATGATGCAATATCTGCCCGCAAAAACACTCTGGAGGAAGAGGTCCTTAACCGGAAACTTCAGTCTGAAAGTGTAGATATCAGCCTTTCCGCCGTTTCAATGGATAGTGGAAGCATCCACCCAATCAGCCAGGTCATGGACGAAGTCACCGAAATTTTTACGGAAATGGGGTTCAGTGTTGCAGAAGGACCGGAAATAGAAGAGGATTTCTATAACTTCACTGCCCTTAATATCCCGGAAGAACATCCGGCACGGCAGATGCATGATACCTTTTATTTTCCAGCAGACGAGGATGGCAACCGCAAGGTTCTCAGAACCCATACATCCCCTGTACAAATTCGTACCATGCTATCCGGCGAGCCACCTTACCGGATCATTGCCCCAGGACGGACATACAGAAACGACAGTGACGCTACCCATACCCCGATGTTTCACCAGGTGGAAGCACTGGTCATTGATAAAAATATTCATATGGGACACCTTAAATGGTGTATTGAGGAATTTGCGCGGAAATTCTTTGAAATTGATAATGTGAAAATTCGTTTTCGCCCAAGTTATTTTCCATTCACGGAACCCTCGGCAGAAGTTGATATCGGCTGCGCCTTCAAAGACGGTGAGGTGCTGATCGGAGAGGGTGATGACTGGCTTGAAATTATGGGATGCGGTATGGTCAATGAGCGAGTCCTGGAAAATGTAAATCTTGATCCAAAAGAATATCAGGGCTTTGCATTTGGCCTCGGCCTTGACCGCATTGCCATGCTTAAATGGGGCATTCCAGACTTACGTGATTTCTTTGCCGCTGATTTACGCTGGCTCAAGCATTACGGTTTTCAGGCACTTGATATCCCGTCACTCAGTACAAGAACATCAAACGTGAAGGGGGGTAAATAACATGAAATTTACATTATCCTGGCTTAAAACATATCTTGATACTGATGCCAACCTTGATACCATTTCAAAAACCCTGACCTCTATTGGACTTGAGGTTGAAGGGATCAGTGACCCGACAGTTGACTTAAAACCTTTTGTCGTTGCCCGCATTGAAAAGGCGGAACAACATCCCAATGCCGATAAATTAAGGGTCTGCACCGTTAATAACGGAAGTGAAACAGTACAGGTTGTTTGCGGCGCCCCTAATGCGCGAACCGGACTGATCGGTGCATTTGCCCCTAGTGGCAGCGTTATCCCCAGTAATGGGCTTAAATTAAAAGCATCTGTCATTCGTGGTGTGGAAAGCAATGGCATGATGTGTTCCGAGCGCGAACTTGGCCTTGGTGAAGATCATGATGGAATTATTGACCTTCCCGCTGACGCCCCGGTCGGTAAAAGTTTCGCTGAATATGCCGGATTGAATGATCCGGTCATTGAAATTGCCATCACACCAAATCATCAGGATGCACTTGGCGTATATGGAATTGCCCGCGATCTGGCAGCTGCTGGTCTTGGCACTTTAAAAAAGCCAGATATTTCAAAAGTACCGGGTAATTTTGAAAGCCCTATTAAAGTTAATATTGAAAGCCCTGATGCCTGCCCTGTTTTTGCCGGACGCTATATTCGCGGGGTTAAAAACGGTCCCAGCCCTGACTGGATGCAACGCCGCCTTAAATCCCTGGGAATGAAGCCAATATCCGCTCTTGTTGATATAACCAACTTCATGACCCATGATTATGGAAGGCCTCTGCATGTTTTCGACGCGGACAATATTGCTGGAAATCTGACAGTACGGCTGTCCAAATCAGGTGAAAAACTGTTGGCCCTCGACGGTAAGGAATATCAGTTTGATGACCAGGTCTGTGTTATCTCAGACGATAATGCCATAAATTCAATCGGTGGTGTTATGGGTGGTAACGACAGCGGAACATACGAGACAACAACCAACGTATTTTTGGAATGCGCCTGGTTTGACCCTATCCGCACGGCGATGACCGGCCGCAAGCTTGGTATAGACAGTGATGCCAGATACCGTTTTGAGCGGGGTGTCGACCCGGCGACTGTGCTGGATGGCGTGGAGATGGCCACCCGGCTGATTATGGAAATGTGCGGCGGGGAGCCCAGCGATGTTTATCTTGCCGGCGAGGTGCCCGATATCAGCAAAACCATTACTATGCGTCCAGAACGAGTACGTGAACTTGGTGGTGTGGATATCAGTAAAGAACAGATCGCTGAAATTCTGGTACGACTTGGTTTTGGTGTTGTCGATAATGGTGCAACGCTTGACGTCACGACACCATCCTGGCGCTGTGATATTGACCGGGAACCCGATCTGGTGGAAGAAGTGCTGCGCATCCACGGTTATGATAAAATTAACGTTGAACCACTGCCCCCATCAAGCAGGGAAATTGTTATCGGCCTAAATCCGGTGCAGAAACGTATCCGACTGGCCAAGCGCAGTGCCGCGTCAATTGGCCTTCGGGAGGCCGTTACCTGGTCATTTATGCCAGGTGCTTATGCTGCCTTATTTAATGGGCAGTCTGAGCCACTTATTCTGGATAATCCTGTCAGCACTGAGCTTAATGCCATGCGCCCTAATCTGCTTCCTAACCTGATTATGGCCGCCGGACGAAACCATGATCGTGGTCTTAAAAATGTCGCCCTTTTTGAGGCCGGCAATCAGTTTGCTTCAGATACACCAGACGGGCAGAATTTTGTCGTTGCTGGCGTTCGTCGTGGACAGAAACACGACCGCCACTGGCAAAAGCGACCTGAAGATGTAAATGTGTATGATGCAAAAGCAGACGCCGTTGCCATCCTGACGTCATTAGGGGTCAATGCCGAAAATGCCCAGATTGTGGCAGAGGCACCATCCTGGTATCATCCTGGAGGAAGCGGAGTTATTCGCTTGGGTCCAAAAAATATCATGGCTTATTTTGGTGAAATCCACCCATCTATCCTTAAGCAAATGGATGTGAAAGGACCATTGGCCGGGTTTGAAATTATGATCGGTAATATTCCGCTGCCTCGCTCGCAATCCGGAAATAGCAGAGGCCCTCTAAGAGTTTCTGATTTTCAGGCAGTTGAGCGTGATTTTGCATTTGTTGTTGATAAGAATTTACCTGCAGAAAGTCTTATAAAAGTTGTCAGCAGTGTAAATAAAAAACTGATCGATCATGTCAGCATTTTTGATGTCTATCAGGGTGCCGGTATTGATGAAGATAAAAAGTCAATTGCCATAAATGTCAAACTGCAACCGTTTAATAAAACGATGACTGATGAGGAAATTGATACATTCTCGAAACAGGTCATTGATACTGTGTCCTCTAAAATCGGCGGAACTCTAAGGTAATTGTTATCGGGATAGAAATTTATTAACCATATTTAAAGATCATCTGCTTATAGTTTATCCAGGATAAACTGTAAGTGGATTCTGAAATCGGTATGGTAAGTAAGGAAAATACAGTAAAAGTCCCCATGAAATGGCGTCTGAAGGCCTGGTGGGAAGGTTACGACCTGGATGATATCAGAGCGCGTTTGAACTCTGGTGAAAAGGATGAAGAAGTTGCATCAGTTGAGCCGGTAAAACAAGTAAAACCTGTCAGCGATGCACCGGAAGCCCTGGTCTGGGATGATAAAAGACTAGAAACAGCGCAGCTCATCTGGGGCGAGGGCTATTGTGGGCCTGGTGGTCCGGAATATGTGACCAGCATGTCAAAACTGCTCGGTATGTCATCCAAAATGAGCGTGGCGGTAATTGGTGCCGGTCTGGGCGGACCATCGCGTGTTCTTGCCGAAGAATTTGGCGCCTGGATTACCGGATATGAACAGTCGGAAAATCTTGCTGAAAAAGGCATGGAACTTTCAAAAAAGGCCGGACTGGAAGCCAAAGCTCCAATTAAACATTATAATCCTTCCAGTGATGAGACTTTCGAGCGAACATTTGACCGCGCCTATTCGAAAGAGGCCCTTTATACAGTTGAGGATAAACCAAAACTACTTCAGAACGTCTTTAATAAACTTAAGGACAGCGGCCTGTTCCTGATTAATGATTATACCCTTTCCGGTCCTGAGGCTTTGGAAAACAAGGATGTTCAGAAATGGCTTCGTCAGGAACCGACACAGCCCTTTCCGATACCACACAAATCCATGGAAAAGCTTCTTACCGAGTGTGGCTATATTCTTAGGGTGAATGAAGACATCACAAATATTTACATTGATATGATCGCAAAAAGCTGGGTTGGCGTTGATAAAGTTATAGAATCATTGACAAAACACCCGGAAGATCAGTCGGAAACCATAAACCGCCTCATTAAAGAAGCTGAATTCTGGATGCTCCGTTCAAAAACCATGAAAGACGGGCATGTAAAGGCATGGCGCTTCCTTGCCTATAAACCGGCAGAAATAAAATAATCATTAGCCTATCGGAATCTGTTGTAAGTTGATTGGGTGAATGGTAAAAGCCCCTTCATGACAGACTTGGCCCATATCAGAAATTTTTCAATCGTCGCCCATATTGATCATGGGAAGTCGACACTTGCCGACCGCCTGATACAGTTTTGCGGCGGACTTACCGACCGTGAAATGAAAGAACAGGTCCTCGACAACATGGATATTGAGCGCGAGCGTGGCATCACCATTAAAGCTCAGACAGTCCGCCTAGAATATAAAGCCAGAAACGGCGAAGATTATATCATAAACCTGATGGATACACCCGGCCATGTTGACTTTGCCTATGAAGTGAGCCGCTGCCTTTATGCTTGCGAAGGCTCTATTCTTGTCGTTGATTCCAGTCAGGGCGTTGAGGCACAAACCCTTGCGAACGTCTATCAGGCCATTGAACATAATCATGAAATTGTCCCTGTGCTGAATAAAATTGACTTACCCGCCGCTGAACCAGAACAGGTCCGGGCCCAGATTGAGGATGTGATCGGTATTGATGCTTCTGAAGCCATTTTGGTTTCGGCAAAAACCGGTGTCGGCATTGAAGACGTTATGGAAAGCATTATTAAAACGCTGCCACCGCCCCAGGGGGATGCGAATGCGCCGCTGAAAGCCCTGCTGGTTGACAGCTGGTATGACAGCTATCTGGGCGTAATGGTTCTGGTCAGGATTATTGACGGCAAACTTAAAAAAGGCATGCGCGTTAAAATGATGGCGGCCGATACCGACCATCTTGTTGACCGTGTTGGCGTATTTAAACCAAAATCGACAATCGTTGATGAACTCGGCCCAGGTGAAGTTGGTTTTTTCACAGCATCAATCAAGGAAGTATCGCAAACCCATGTGGGGGACACGGTAACCGAGTATAAAAACGAAACCGCCAAAATGCTTCCCGGGTTTAAACCGGTGCAAAGCGTTGTTTTTTGTGGTCTGTTCCCGGCCGATGCAGCCGATTTTGAACTCCTGCGGGAAAGCATGCATAAACTAAGGCTCAATGATGCCAGTTTTCAATTTGAGCCTGAAACCTCAACCGCCCTTGGCTACGGTTTCCGCTGCGGTTTTCTTGGAATGTTGCATCTGGAGATTATCCAGGAACGGCTGATGCGTGAATTTGATCTTGATATCATCACCACTTCGCCCAGTGTTATTTATAAAATCTTTCTGAACAAAGGGAAAATAAAAGAAATCCATAATCCTGCAGATATGCCGGACCCGGTTTATATAGACCATATGGAAGAACCATGGATCAAGGCAACTATACTTGTTCCAGATAGTCACCTTGGTGCCGTACTGACATTATGTCAGGAAAAACGAGGCGAACAGGTTGATCTGACCTATGCCGGTAATCGGGCAATGGTCGTTTACCGACTTCCACTGAATGAAGTGGTCTATGATTTTTATGACAGATTAAAATCAATCAGCCGCGGTTATGCCAGTTTTGATTATCAAATGGAAGGGTACCGTGAAGGGGATCTCGTTAAATTGTCAATCCTGGTGAACAACGAACCTGTCGACGCCCTTAGTATGATGGTCCACCGCAGTCAGGCCGAATATCGTGGTCGCGCACTCTGCGAACGGCTAAAAGACCTGATCCCGCGGGCACTATTTAAAATTCCGATCCAGGCCGCCATCGGCGGCAAGGTTATAGCCCGCGAAACCATAAGCGCCATGCGCAAGGATGTAACCGCAAAATGTTATGGTGGCGATATCAGTCGTAAAAGAAAGCTGCTCGAAAAGCAGAAAAAAGGCAAAAAGAAAATGCGCCTTTATGGAAACGTGGAAATCCCCCATGAAGCCTTTATTGCCGCCCTCAAAATGCGGGATGACAAATAATCATTTCCTCTAAAACAAAAAAACCCGGCTGATTAAATCAGCCGGGTTTTTTATCTATAAGTCTTAATTCTTAATATTCGTCATTTGGCTCAAGAATTTGACGGCCACGATATTTTCCTGTGCTCAGGTCAATATGATGGCGGCGGCGAAGCTCACCGCTTTCCTGATCTTCAACATATGTGTCAACGCTCAAGCTGTCATGCGAACGACGGTTACCACGACGATGTGGTGATACTTTCCTTTTTGGAACTGCCATTTTCTTATCCTACCTTCTTTTTAGGCCATTTTTTCAGGTCCTGAATCTCAAAAACAGTGTGTTATCGTTAATGTTGGGCCCAATGTCAAGTAATAGTTGCCGAAACCTCGTTATATCACAGTGGATCGTCAACCCTTTACCTGTTTTCCAGAAACAGAAGCATTGTTATGACCCCAAAGACCACAATAATCGGAAATTTCAGAACCGGGGACAGCATAGTCTGCCAGCTATCCGGGGAATCGGCCGAAGCAAGATGTGGTCCATTCAAAGCGCTGACAAAATTCACCACATGAGAAATACTGATCAGACCCTGCTCACCGCCTACCAGAAACTTAAGTAATTCCGCTCCAAGCATAATGACTGTCAGCGATAATAATATATAAGCGAGCAGGCGGCTCAACATCATTTATACTCCATCTATTCCGAATAGAGCCTAACGCCCTTTTAAGGCGATTAATAGACAGATTTCATAAAAACAGAAAACAATTTGATCTCTTTACTTGCGTCTTGGTAAAAGAACGTTATATTGCGCCTGCTAAGGAGAGGTGGCCGAGTGGTTTAAGGCGCACGCCTGGAAAGTGTGTTGAGCGCAAGCTCTCGAGGGTTCGAATCCCTTCCTCTCCTCCATAATTTATTGAAAATAAATAATTTTTTCTAATTAATTAGCAATTACCCACAAATATACCCACAAATATTATTATGTTTAAATCTAAATAAATTAATGTGAAATATAAATCATATAGTAAATTAACCCAAAAAATATGCAGAAATCAATCAATCATAATAATTGTTTTGTATCCCCATCACATTGTAATCTTAATTTCAATAATTGACAACATCACCCATTTCACTTCTTAATTTCGTATTAGAAACTCTATCAATCTACTTAAATTGTTGAAGTCAAAATAGTTACAGTTCATAGTTACATATATTAGGAATCTTCTAATCATAATTTTATTAAACAATAACTTAGTGATAGTTATTTGCTAAATAATTACTTCAGTTAATATTGCTTTATATTTATCTTAAAACATGTCAAAATTGTATAAATTTTTAGGTCCGAAAAAAATATTATTGTTTTTAATAAAGATGGATCCAATTAAAATGGGGGAGCATATAAATCGTGGTCAAAACATTCAATACATTTGTCAAAGTTACATCTCGTGAGGCTAACCTAAAAAGAAAACTTCGTAGACACCTTAGAAACATTGGGTTCGCCAAATCAGACAATGGTGAGTTAATAATTGAGGGGGAAAGCAAAGAAATAGTTAGGAGTGTTCACCGAGTTCAGCGTGAAGATAAACTGAAGAAAAACAGAGAATTCATTTTAGATAAGTTTGAAAAGCTCTTAATGTACTTTGCCGAAGGAAATGAGGTCAATCCTAAGAGAGTTTCTCCGGTTATCGAACTTATTTCATCCGGCACTGAGCAAGGCGATTTATTCAGATTGGCATCTTTAACCTGGTCAGTTCCAGTTTCAAATGGCTTTGGTAGACGCCTTAGATACCTAGTATGGGACAAGAATAATGGCAAACTTATGGGAATCATTGCTATTGGGGATCCCGTTTTCAATCTTGCTGTTCGTGATAATTTAATTGGTTGGAGCGCGCAAGATAGAAGTGAACGCCTTGTAAACATTATGGATGCCTACGTTCTAGGAGCCATTCCGCCATATAATGCATTGTTAGGAGGTAAACTTATAGCATGCTTGCTACGCAGTCGTGATATATTTGATGATTTCGCTAAAGCTTATGGTAGTTCAACTGGACTTATTTCGGGTATAAAAAAGAAAGCTTCTTTATTAGCAGTAACAACTTCTTCCTCCATGGGAAGATCGTCAGTTTATAATCGTCTAAAACTTGAAGGTCTCCAGTATATGGAACCAATTGGATTCACTGGTGGATGGGGACACTTTCATATACCTGATAGTTTATTCCTAGAACTCCGAGATTTTCTCCGAGATATTAATCATGGTTATGCCGACAAATACCAATTTGGGCAGGGACCAAATTGGCGTTTACGCACAACTAGAGCTGCATTATCAGAATTAGGATTTAAAGAAGATATGCTTCGGCATGGGATCCGGCGCCAAGTATTTATCAGCTTCCTTGCTTCAAATGCTCTAAAAATTCTTAAAACAGGGAATGAAAAGCCAAATATCGAATCCTTGTTAAGCGTAAAAGAAATAGCAAGTCTTGGAGTAAAAAGATGGATGCAACCACGTGCAGTTAGGTTCCCAGAATTTCAAAATTGGACTCACAAGGACTTAATTGATTTGTTTGGAAACCAATTTCGTCACTTGAACACCGAAAAAGAAAATAACAATAATACCGGAAATCTGAAATGGAAGACATAACCTCCCCAGATGTCACATTAGATAATTGGCAAGAACGCATGAAGGATCACTTTAAATTACTTGCTGAAAAACGTAAGGAATCAGGTCTTCCATTATTTGCATTAGAGCATGGTCTATCAAAGAGCAACCTTGAAGAAATTTCTAACTATCTTAGACAAAGAATTATCCAGAAGAAGAAACTTTCTCCTCACTGGCTTCTGTGGACTATCTATGCAGCAGAAAAAGGTTATAATTACAATGGGGATGAGTATTGGCATTCTTTTGAAGAAACCACCCCTGCCTGGGATTCAAAGTATCGCAATAGAGTATCCAATTGGTTTACAAAATTTCATAAATTATATAATGGGGTATTTCCCTCCGGAACTTGGGCACAACATTTCAATATAATTTCATGGCCAATCACTCATGCAGTGTTACCACGTTTCCTTCAACGACAATTTGCCCGAGTTTTATATGAACTAAGGTTCAGCCTTGCAAGATTGAATTCCACCGAAGCATCAACAATAGGAAGACTAATTGCTTCAAATACATACAACATTTCAACACGACTGGAACAGTTTCTTCAACAAGAAGAGCTAGTGGGTAGAATTGTCCTCGCACTATTACATCAAGACCAAATAAAAGGAGAAGAACCACTTCTGCCAGAAACCCTAAAGAGGATTGTTAGTGATTTAGAGAAAACCCGAAATGCGAAAAGTTGGATCAATGAAGCAAGTCGAGTAGTATCAAAAAATTTCAAGGGTTTAAGTCACCGAAATCCACTTACGCAAAATCAACCAGTTGATAAAATAAATAAGCTTCGCAACAATAACGTAAAGCCTGATATTAGACCTGACTTGAGGATACAATATAAGGGAAGTGGTAGGTGGGACTTACAAGTTGAAATTCCTAGCTTCAAAGATATAGCAGCACTTGATGTAAAATTAAGCAAGTTTTTGAAGAAGACCCGCTGTCAATTGAATGGGAGTAATGGGAATAAGCCGCAAGGCTGGTTAATCTCCGGCCGTCGTATCGCCGTTCTTAAAGAATGGCCTGATCCAAAACTGCCTATTATAAAATTTGAAAAAAATAATGGAATAATTGATCATTTACTTAACACTGAATGCCGTATTAGTTCTGGACCCAATTGGCTCTTCCGCATTGGTGCAGACGGTATAGCTAGAGAAATATCTGGACGAATTGTTCGTCCAGGTATGGAGTACATTTTTGCTTCTAAGTATCCAGTAGAAAATTTATTAACGGGAATGCAACTTTCTAATATAAACTGTTTAAATATAACTACTTATTACTTTAAAGTTCCGGACACTGTTTCAGATAATTATATCCAACAACTACTGACTTGGAAGCTGAAAGTTGCAAAAACTATTAGCGTCAGTCCTGTGGGTTTACCAGGCCGCAATTGGGATGGAGAAGGACGTAGTGATTGGCTAACAACGGAAAAACCCTGCTTTAGTATAATATCTGATCATAAAATTCAATTTTATGAAGTCATTCTTAATGGAAAAGAATCCAAATCTATTCCTGCCAATATTCCAGGGAAACCAACATTTATACAACTCTCTGAATTACCCGTAGGGAAACATTTATTGACAATTCGAATAAAAGGACTGAAAGGTTTTTGTGATAATCTTGAACCGCATGAAGGTCACCTTGAACTTCGAATTCGAGAGCCACAGCCTTGGGTGCCTGAAACAACATCGCATGCAGGTCTCATTATATTTACAGACCCTTATAGCCCAATGTTAGATACTTTTTGGCAGAATGAGGTTGAATTATCAGTATACGGTCCCCCAAGTCGCCAAATCACTCCATATATTTCACTCCAAAATTCGAGTGAAGAAGACATATTTAACTGCCAAGTTTGTGCACCTCTGAACTTACCATTAAAACCAGAGATTTGGAAAAAAAAATTTTCCGAGTTTCTTAGAAAAGAAAATTGTGAATGGAGGTACTTGGAAGCCACATCCGGACGTTTGACAATTGATGGGGCTGATCTTGGCCAACACATTTTACGCTTCGAGCATGAAGTTCGCCCAGTACGTTGGGTTATTCGACATGATGGAAACAACCTGTTTATTCGCCTTGTGGATGAGACTGTTCAAACAGAATTCAAGTCAAAGGTTTATTTCATAAGTATGGATAAACCAATGAATGTAAGAACTATCAATAAAAAACAAGCCCATACTGCGCAAAGGATACTACCGCCAGGAGGCCTTTATATTGCGAAAGTGGGAAATTTTACTGATGCAGTAGTCGTTAGTACAGGACTAACAGGAGAGGGATTAGACGGGCTGGGCGTGCATCCAAACCATGGTCATATATCTGATAACCCTAAGAAGATTATCAAACTTTTGTTGATACTGCGTTACTGGAAATTAGCTCGCATTGCGGGTTTTCTTGCAACCGCTAGGCAAAGGCAAGTAACGAACATGTTAATGCACGGTTTAATTGGGATAGTTGCAGGTTGGGATTGGGCACGCACAGAAGCCAAGCTTATTAATTCAAGTGATGCGGTAGCAACTTTATCTAAATTACAATCGCTTATCAAGCATAAGAGTGGCTTTTCCAGCGTTATTATTAGAGATGCTCCATTAGCTAATGAAGGACATAGGGCAATGAGAATTTGGTTTACAGAACTTGCAAAACGGTATGGTATTTCTTCAAATGATAATCTCTGCAAATTTGTTTTTGATTTAGCTAACCGTCCTCAATCAGTAACCAAGATATATCGAAATGATTTGGTAAACCTGATTACACAAGCAAAATCCTCACAAACACTTATCCGCGGCGCTAGACTTGCTGTGCTTTCCAGGAGTACAAAATTAAAACACGGACCACTATTAATTCCTGGGGCGAATACATGATTTCAGTTATTACATCCAAAGAGATTGTAAAATATTGCCGTTCGGTTCTTGGTATTAATAAATCTGGCACTGAAATTGACGAAGTTTTTCTAGCATCCATGATTAGGCGCTTAGCCGGCTATTTGTGCCCTTGTTCGCCTACTTTTCTGAGTTCAACATTAGGGGAAAGCCTTCGATACATAGTAAACGACTTTGAGAGCTTAAAAGGACAAATTGAGGATCTCATTAATGACCTAGTAGTTTCTGGAGATTTATTAGACCTTAATGATGTTACTACCAAAGATACAGATTCGAAAAGAACCTGTTTATTCGCTGCACCTCCAGCTTTTGTAGAAAGAAAAAGTGGTAATTTTTTCCTGACCGGAATAGTTCCTGATCAGGATGAATTTCTTTCAAAGGCTATTTTTGAACGCTTGGAATATTATTATACTACAAGAATGATCAAACCGCATTTTGGCGAGGACTTGGCAAATAAACTTTTATCTGAGGGATTAAATCGACTAACAACTTCAACTTGGCTAAAAGCTCCACAAAAAGTTTCTTCGTCCAATTTGCTTTCAAAGTCTTTACTACGTATTTCTGCAGAACCCAAATGTGGCCCTGTTTCTGGGATTGAGATAATTGACCCCTCAACTAAAGTAACATATTATAGAGGCCGTTGGAAAATCCCAATTATCCAGTCAGGTATATTTGTAGCAAGACGACCACAAGAGTTTGGTTCTCCTCTTTGGTGCCTAGTTGAGCTAGAAGAAGGCAATGTAATACGCCTACTTGACCTTCCTAATGGAGCCTTCCGCTGGCGAGGTTGCGATGCTGCATGGCATTTGCAAATGGCAATCGACAAAGAACTAAATAAACCCCAAATTTATAAAAAGACTGAAATTGATAATTCAATTTTTCGAATTGAATTCTTTTCTCCTATCCCTCTATGGGCAGAAAGACGTCTATTGGTACTGGGAAATAAATGTAAAGGTGAAAATAGTTTATTTGCGTACCAAGTACCAAATGACGAAATAAATGAAGAAGAAGAATTTCTCCAAGAAAATCTTTGGCTGTCACCTAGTAATTGAACCCTACTTGAGGAGTATATTATGCAAACTTTAAAACAGACAATTGAAAACCTGCATACTTCGCTGAAGGACTATATAGAGGCAACTTACCACATTAGCGCACCCTCGCTGGTTGCACAAAGGCAATCTCTACTGGATCGGGACGGAGTAATACACAGAATTCCTTATCTAGAATCTACTCCAAAATATCATTCAGGAGAGAAATTTGAATCAATTTCTGGATTACCAGAGGCAGCACTTGAATTACTTGAGCTACTAAGTATTCCTGATGGTGACCTGCCTAAGCTAATTTATAACCCGCCTTATAAACATCAGGCCGAATCTCTCAAAAAATGTCTTATTGATGGAAATAATCTTGTTATTATGACCGGAACAGGATCAGGAAAAACCGAGTCATTTCTTCTACCAATACTAGGAAAGTTTGCAAAAGAGGCAAAGGAGAATCCTTCCTGCTTTGCTGAGCAACCTGCTATGCGTGCCCTAATAATGTATCCAATGAACGCACTTGTTAACGACCAGTTAGGCCGCTTAAGGGGAATTCTTGGTGACCCGAGGCTAGTCAAAAAATTTAAAGCTTGGTGTGGACGTCCTCCACGTTTTGCACGATATACGAGCAGAACTCCATATGCTGGGGTTAGGAGTCCTAAGAAGGACACTGCCAGACTAAAGTCATTCGATAGTTTCTATGTAGATGTTTTACGCCGAACTCAAAGTGACAATGCAGAAGATAAGTTAAAAGCTACCCAATTACTCTCTGCATTGAAAAAACGGGGAAAATGGCCTGCCAAACCAGATCTTGAAGAATGGTTTGGCCAGAAAGGAACGGAGTGGATAAACTCTCTAACAGGAGAGTTCGTCAGGGCGATAACTTTACCCGATGACTCGGAACTATTGACTAGACATGAGGTTCAAACATCCCCACCCGACCTCCTGGTAACTAACTACTCAATGCTTGAGTATATGTTGATGCGGCCTATTGAACGACCAATTTTTGATAAAACAAAGAATTGGTTAGCTAATAATCCAGATGAAAAATTTCTTGTTGTTCTTGATGAGGCACATCTTTATAGAGGAGCAGCAGGAGCAGAAGTTGGTCTGTTGCTTAGAAGACTTCGAGATCGAATTGGAATTTCAACGGAACGTTTGCAGGTTATTTGTGCAACTGCAAGCTTTGATAATGCTGAATACGCTGCAGATTTCGGCGCACAACTCTCTGGTACTCTGCCTCAATCCTTCGTACCAGTTCAGGGCTCTCTTGCATTGAAAGAAAAGCAAGATAAGGGAACTCTAAATGATGCTAATGCTTTATCTTCCATCGATTTAAAAGCATTCTACGGAGCGGAAACCAATGAAGATCGTCTCAAAATTATCTCTCCGATTCTTAAATATCGTAAAGTCCCCATTTCTGGGATTAGTGAACAAGCGCTTTTTATAGCATTAGAAGAATTCGATCCTATGGGCCGTCTTATAAACGTTAGTATGCAAGAGGCGGTTCCAATTGCTGATTTAGGTGAACTCATCTTTCAGAAAGAGGTGCCTAAAGAACTTGCGGACAAAGCCGTCACTACCCTAATGGCTCTAGCTAGCGTAGCTCGAAGTTCTCCTGGAGTGCCAGGGTTATTACCTTGCCGAGTCCATAATTTCTTCCGAGGATTGCCCGGACTTTGGGTATGCATGGATCCAAATTGCAGTGAGGTCCCAGAAAAAAGCCAAACTGGTGTCTGTGGAAAAATGTACTCTCAACCAATAGAAACATGCGGTTGTGGCTCACGAGTACTTGAACTCTTTACTTGTCGGAATTGTGGGACTGCATATGGACGTGCTTATACAGACGACATTGAAGAACCTAATAACCTTTGGTCTGAGCCTGGCGAACAAATTCGTATGGCTAGCGGTGAAATCCGTTTGCTTGAGCCAATTGATTTACTTTTAGAAGATCCCCTTAACGAAGATGCGGCTGAGCCTGCTGATTACGATTTAGAGACTGGACAAATAAATCCTAATACTATAGGGCCTCGTACAAGAACCGTCTATATCAGGCAAGCACGATTGTCTGATATTAATGATGATGACGAAGAAAATGTTACAAGTCCTGAGCCTCCAGGAAAGTTTGTGCCATGCGCAATTTGCGGCAAACAGGCTAGGTTCGGCAGAAGTTACGTTCAAGATCATCAAACGAAAGGTGATCAACCTTTTCAGGCTCTAATTACCCGCCAAATCCAAATCCAGCCTCCTGGTCCACAGAAAGCTACAAGATTTGCACCCTTACGCGGCCGTAAGGTACTGGCCTTCAGTGACTCCCGTCAAGTTGCAGCTAGGCTAGCACCTAATATCCAAATGTATTCTGAGCGAGACTCACTGCGTCCACTTATTATTCGCGGATTCAAGTGGTTACTTGATCAAAACTCTATCCAACCTTATTTAAATTTAGATGACCTATTTTTGGGTATACTTATAGCATCAAAGGAACTCAATGTAAGATTACGACCTGAACTCCATGCTCACGAAAATTTTGATGCCGAAGAAATTGTAGAAAAAGCCGTAAATAGTGGAGAATATAAAAATCCAAATCAGCTAATTAAGATACTCTTTTCCCTTCGATCAAAAAAACCCCCTGAGGCATTACTGGGAAGCATACTTACAAATCTTTCAGATAAATTTTACGGTATGGAATCATTAGCTCTTGCTAATCTCAAAGAAAATGATGAAAATAAAAGTATTATTTTGGCTTTACCAAACATTTCCCAAATTGCCGAAAGTGAAGAAGCAAAGCTTTCTTTAGCTAGGTTTTGGATTCGTTGTTGGACAGGTTTTGGACTGACTCATACACCTGGGACTTGGATTGACAGGAAAGCAAACGAGGGTTACAGAATTAGATCAAGAAACCCAAATACTAAATTTGATCAAATAAACGCTATACTCCCTGAAAAAGAAGCAAGAAAATTTTTCTGGGATCATTGGCATCCCAAACTCCTAACAAAATTTACAACATCAAAAGAAGGTGGAAACCGCTACCTAAATGGAAGTGAACTTTCTCTTCAATTTGACGGAGAATGGGTTTATTGCGCAAAATGCAGATCTGTACATCGTCCAATTCAATTTTACCAGAATTGCATAGAATGTGGACATGAAAATGTTAGCCTCTTAAGTCCGTGTACTGATCCTGTTTTTATCGCGCGAAAAGGTTTTTATAGAAAGCCTGTAATAGAAGCTCTTGAAGATCCCCCTCGCGAGCCCATGGCCGTGATTGCCGCTGAACATACCGCTCAACTAAATGCTCCGCAGGACGAAGATGTTTTTTCGAAGGCAGAAGAGCATGAACTTCTTTTCCAAGATATTGAACTCAATAGTACTCATGCTAATTCCCGCTCAACAGCAATTGATATCCTTTCAAGCACTACAACAATGGAGGTTGGTATAGACCTAGGAGAACTTTCCGGTGTAGCCTTGAGAAACATGCCTCCAGGTCGTGCAAATTATCAGCAACGTGCTGGTCGGGCTGGGCGTCGTGGAAATGCTGTCGCGACTGTACTTGCATTTGGAAGTGCCGACAGTCACGATGAACACTATTTCTCTTTCCCAGATGAAATGATTCGAGGAAAAGTTGTTGATCCAAAATTAACTCTCAACAATCCTGAGATTACTCGCCGTCATATACGTGCATTTTTACTCCAGAACTACCACCAAGATCGACTTTCCGAAATTGATCCTAACCAGCCCCATGATTTATTCTCTGTTCTTGGGAGTGTTTCAGCATTTAGACAATCTAATTCTGCACTTAACTATTATGATTTTACTAACTGGTTAAATGAAAACGAGACAAAGCTCCGAAATCGCATTGAAAAATGGTTGCCCAACGAGCTTTCTATAGAGGATAAAGACATTCTACTAGGAGAATTTGTAAAAGACTGTACCGAAGCCATTGAAGAAGCAATTTCATTAGATATTGTAAGCGAGGGAAATGAAGAGGAAAATGATGACGGTGATGAAGAAGCCCCAGAGGTCGGTGAAGAGCGTCCACAACAAGCCTCTCAACCAAGTAACCTTTTGGATCGGTTACTCTATTGTGGAAAACTGCCCCGCTATGCTTTTCCAACCGATGTTGCAACTTTCAGTGTGTTTGATCGAGACCGCTCAACCCCTTACCGACATATAATGAAATTTAGCCCATCCCAAGGACTACCCATTGCTCTATCACAATATTCCCCTGGACGCCAAGTTTGGATTTCTGGTAAGTGTTACACATCCGGCGCAATTTATTCCATAATAAAAGAAAATCTTCATAAAGCTTGGGAAACCCGAAAAGTTTACATGGAATGCTCAGAATGTGGTTATGCAAAAACTTTTGATAGACATGAGGTCAGCAAAGGGGACGTTGAGGACTGCCCGGCATGTAGTGAAAGTAATGGTTTTGGACCAGCAAAGTATTGGGTCCGTCCTCCTGGATTTGCACATCCTATTTATGAAGAAGAAGTTACTTCACCAGATGAAATTCCTGAAACTAGTTATGCAACCCGTGCAAAACTCACAATGGGTACACCTGGAGATAGTGCGGGTTGGCACCAAGCTAATGATCGCATACGTGGTTTAAGTACCCGTGAACATCTGCTAGTTTCGAATACAGGACCACAAGAAGAGGGTTATACCTATTGCGTAAAATGTGGGCGAATAGAAGCTAGTTCTTCTCCAATACCAAGTCTAGGTGGCCCTCACCAAAAACCTTTTCCAGAAAAAGATGATAATGCGATTTGTGAAGGGATTGGGCCAACACGACATATTGTACTTGGAACTGATTTCATAACCGATATTGGATTATTTTCGTTGCGCGTAGAAAAACCAATTGAAATTCACCCAACTCATTTTTCTAGTCAAGTTGCGCTTAGGACTATTAGTGAAGCATTAGCAAAGTCAGCTTGTAAAATTCTTGAAATTGAACCAAGTGAATTAATGGCTGAATTCCGACCAGCACTAACAATTCGTGGTAAATCAGGTAAAGAAGTCGAAATTTTTCTTTACGATACTCTTCCGGGTGGTGCTGGATTCGCCAGTCAATTAGTTGGTAAAGAACTTGAGTTATTTCAAAATGCGCTTTTGATTTTAAAAAACTGCCCGGAAGCCTGTGATACTTCTTGCTATAGGTGCCTCAGAACATTTAAAAATAAACTCGAACACAGACTTCTTGACCGACACGTTGGCGTTGAACTACTAGAATATTTAATTTCAGGCAAACCTCCCGTTTTCAACGCAAAACGGATAAAGGCATCTACCAACTTACTGTTAAATGATCTTAAACGCCGTAGCGAGGGAAATATATCATTTTCAGAAAATGCTTCTGTCACCTACGGTTCAGGTAATACTATTGAAGTTCCCGTTCTTGCTAAAGTTGGTAGCAATCAATTTATTATCGCTTTATCTGGTGCTCTTACCAGCGGGCACCCTGCTGATCCTGAGATTTCAATTTTGCGAGATAATAGTTCTAAGTACCATGTTATTGTGGAAAATGAACTTGAAGTCCGTGCTAACCTTCCCTCAGTTAGTCTTAGAGTTCTTCAGCAAATTAAAGATTATGGAATATAGTGATGAAAAGAATTTTTAACAGATAATTAATTCCAAGAATAAATGCAAATTCAATTTGAGAGATAAAAATGATTGAGATTGTTGGTGCAAACGAAGGACAAGAGTATGAGGCAGCACTTCATCTTCGCAAGCTAATTCTTGCAGTTTGGCCTGATCTGAGCCAACATAAGCTTGATCACATCAAAATGTTTGTAAGTCTTAAACTATACGGCCAGAAGAACGAGGATATAGACATATTTCTCGTTGGTCACTTCGAACAACCTCGAGAATTTGACGTAGAGATGAAATTTTATCCTAGAAACGGGGAACCTTTTGTGCCACGACGCGCTTCAATACAAAACTTCGCACTAGCAATTGAAGTAAAATCTCACAATGCAAGTGGTGTAAGGTTTGATGACAAACTTGTATCTGTAAAATATCCTCGTGGATGGGAATGTGTTACCGAAAAAGCCTTCAAACAAGTTTTCGAACTTAAGATATACTTAAAACGAGCAGGGCTACCTAGTCCATACGTAAAGGACATGATTTTTATGTCCGGATTACGAGAGAACGATCTGCCAACGAGACCGCACAACTGTTTCGGAATAGATGCAAGCTTCGAGAAAATACTAAATATAATAGGCCAAATTTCACAACCACAAGCAATTGGCCGTTTCGTAAATATTAGTTTCGGACCAAATGAAAATTTTAATGCAATTCTATCGCCAGAAGCTACCGTAATGAAAACTTTAGAGCCAACTGCACTTGACCGTGGACGGATGGACAGAATTATTAAATCTGCGTTACCCGATAATTGGCTTAGTGATTTGTCTAAGAAACAGGTCATTTTACGAGGCCGAGGAGGGGTAGGAAAAACCGTACTTATGCTCCAAATGGCATACAGGGAATTTGACATTAACGGAATGAGATCACTATTCCTCACTTATAACAAAGCACTTGTTGCTGATATGAGAAGGACAATGGCCTTATTAGGCGTTCCACGAAATATTGAGAAGGGTGGAATTGGCATCGAAACAGTTCATTCTTTTGTTGGCCGATTAATGTATGGATTAGGGATAATTGGAATAGAAGATGATTTTCTAGATAACTATGAAAAACACAAAAAAACCTTACTCGATTACTTAATTAGCGGTACTGTTACAATTGAAGACCTTAGTTTAGTTATTGAAAGGCAGGCAAATGAGTTTGCATGGGACGTTGTCTTCATTGATGAAGGTCAGGACTGGCCATCTAACGAAATAAAGATCCTTCATAAATTTTTTGGACCAAAGAAAATCGTTGTAGCGGATGGTGTAGACCAATATGTACGTGACTCTGTAGCAAATTGGGATTTAGGGCTTGCACGCGAGTTAATTCAGCCCCGGCGCTTAAAGCGCTGTCTTCGTATGAAGGCCAACTTAGCGATCTTCGTTTCTGACTGTGCTGAATTAATGGGCTTATCAAATTGGGACTTGGAACCTAACACAGAAGCAAACGGCGGCCGCATAATAATTATTGAAGGAGAAATGGAAAATAACACTAAAATCGTCGATCAATTCATTTTGGAGGCCGCAAGTCTTGGAAACTATCCAGTTGACATGCTAGCCTGCGTCCCTCCATCTCTCATTGTTCATGAAGAAAATAGTGCCTACTCACTTCCTGGGCAAGCAATTCAGAGAACTGGTAAGCTTGTTTGGGATGCCACATCAGCCGACATTAGAGAACATTATCCGACAGAACGCGATGCTCTTCGCATAGTTCAATATGAATCTTGTCGTGGCCTAGAAGGTTGGATTGTTATTAACTACGCCTTAGATAATTTCTATGAAATTAAGTTCAATCAATTTATATCATCTCCTCAAGTGTCCCAAGGCCAGTTCAAATCAAAAGAAGAATTAGCGCTTATTTTTGCTGCACAGTGGCTTATGATACCATTAACTCGAGCTATGGATACACTTGTAATAAATTTAACCTCGCAACAAACTTTTCTCAAAAGTATTATGATTGAAATTTATAAAAAACGAACAGACTTTGTAGAATGGATTAAACTTGACTCATGACTTTATGCAGGATTGGTAGTTATTTATTGACTTTCACATCATAGATCTTAGATTTTCAAATAATACTATTTTACTTTTACAATGGATTACAAAAGTAAACTTTTAGACTTCTGTATTTTAATCTTTCATCAATAAAATTTAGTAATTTGCTAAATTAGTTTTACTTTCCTTCTTTACTTTTGTTCTTTTTTTGTTCTAATTGAGGGATGCTTGATTCCATTTCCTATATTGGCCCTGTTTATCCGGGTATTGCCCTTTCGCTTCCTCTTGCACCAAGTCGTGTGAGGTGTGGTTTTCCCAGTGCGGCAGAAGACTGGCTTGAGGATAAGCTGGATTTGAACCAGAAACTGATTAAGAGCCCGTCCTCCACTTTCCTGTTTAAGGTTGAAGGGGAAAGCATGACAGGGGCAGGTATTAATGACGGGGACTTTCTTATTGTTGACCGCAGTATCATGCCCACACATGGCAGGGTGGTTGTGGCTATGGTTGACGGGGATATGACTGTGAAGCGGTTAAACCTTAAATCTGATCCTCCGCAGCTTGACCCAGCCAATCCTCATTTTAAATCCATCATTGAAGAGTTTACCGTCTGGGGTGTTGTGACCTCCTCCATCACCGAGTTATAGGCCATGTTTGCCTTGGTGGACTGTAACAGCTTCTATGCGTCCTGTGAGCGGGTATTCCGTCCTGACCTTATAGGAAAGCCTGTTGTGGTTTTATCCAATAATGACGGTTGTCTTATTGCCCTCTCCAATGAGGCCAAGGCACTGGGCTATAAGATGGGGGATGTGTTCTTTAAAGTACGTGATGACCTTGTCAGAAAGCGGGTTGCAGTCTTCTCTAGCAACTATGCCCTTTATGGTGACCTGTCAGACCGGGTGATGAAAGTCCTTGAGAATTATACCCCTGATCTTGAAGTTTATAGCATTGATGAAGCCTTCCTGTCCTTAAAGGGATTTAATGACCTGGAGGCACGGGGGAAGCTCATCAAGCATGATGTGGAACGTTTAACCGGTATTCCTGTCTCTGTCGGCATTGCCCCGACCAAGACACTGGCAAAGCTGGCAAACCATGTTGCTAAAAGGTTTGAAGGCCAGTGTGGTTCCTATGTCATGGAAACACCGGATTATGATATTTTAAAACAGATAGTGGTTGATAAGGTCTGGGGTATAGGCAGACGGCTCACAGAGCATCTAAAGGCCTTCGGGGTTCATACGGCCTATGACCTCTCTCTACTGGCCCCCAGAGCCGTCAGAAAGCGTTTCAGCGTGGTGGCAGAGCGCACAGTAAGAGAACTAAATGGCATAAGTTGCATTCCTCTGGAGGAAGTCCCACCCCATCCCCAGAATATCATCGTCAGCAGGGGCTTTAAGAACCGCGTCAGTACAAAGCAAGAGATGATAGAAGCGGTTTCCTTTTACGCCAACAGGGCAGCAGAGAAAGCCCGCATCAAGAAGGTCTATGCCTACAGGGTTCATGTGTTTATCAGGACTGACCCTTATGGGGATAGGAACACAAGCTATTCAGCAAGTCATGCGGTTATTCTTCAGGAAGCCCGTAATGATGCAGGAACCATTATAAGAGCCGCTTTACAAGTGCTGGAAGCCATCTATAAGCCACGACATAATTACCAGAAAGCAGGGGTAATGCTCACCGGACTTGTTTATGACACTGAACGGCAAATATCCATCTTTGGCGGTGGACAGTCAGACAGGGTAACACAGCTCATGAAAACCATGGACAGGATCAACAAGATACATGGCCGTGAAACCATCCGCCCCGCTATATCCGGCACCAACAAAACATGGTTCATGGCAAGAAATCTTCTCAGTCCCAGATATACAACACGGTGGGGAGAGCTGAGGAAGGTTTATTGCTAGTTGCATTGGTCAAAGGTAATAAACCTAAAGATGGACAAATTGCTGTTTTTTTGTTATATGACCTTTAAGTAAAATTATTTAGTAGTGGCGTAATAATGAGTAAAAAGAAGATTAAGCTAGGACTTTTAGGTATTGTTATTAGCGGTTTCGGCCTCATAATTTCGTTATTATTATTTTACGCCGAACCAGCTCCATCTCATTTCAATATAGATGAAATACCGACAAATGGTATACTCTATTTCACTAGTGTCCCTTCGGGTGGTCTGGCAATTTTTCTTGGCATTTTGGCTTTACTAAATTCTGAGAACCACAGAGAAGCGTATATTTCTGTTGTTCTGGGTATTTTTACAATAGCTTTCCCATTTATAAAATTACTATCCCTTGCATTATTATGCTCTTTAATAGTCAGTGGGATATTGGCAAAAATTATATCCAGAAAAGAATTGTAAGTTTAAGTAAATTAGCAAATCAATCCGCACATCTCTTTGATGTTTAAGCTTTATTATTTTTACTTTCTTTAACAAGCATCATGTAATAAGCAAACTGGGCAATTAAAGAACCAAACATACTGGGAAAGAGCAGAAAAATATATGTCATTATGTTTCTGCTTCCAGACATATCGGTAAAAATTAGGCTTAGGAGGTAATAAAGAAGGGCCACTAAGCAGTAGGTACAGATATAAGCCGTTAATGTGTTTTCAATTAGTATTTGTATTATGAAGCTAATTACAAATGGAACACTAATGGCTACAACGATAAATCCCACGAGGGATAAAATACTCACTTCAGCTATCTTATCTTCACTGGCAATATTATCAGCAAGTACCAATCTAGAAGTAGGTTCAGCTGAACCCTCCTGTGCATACAAAGGTGTAGTAGTCAGTGAACAAACAATGATTGTGCATATAACATAAAAATTGAACATAAAATTTTTCATTGTCTTACTCTAAGGTGGATTTTTAAGATGTCCATATCTGTATCAGTTTTTCTAAGATTTTCCGACCCAATAATTAATGCTTTAATTTATAAAGTATTGGGTAGTTTATTGATAATTATTAATTCTTGAATAGTTTCAAAATTCGATCAATAAAATTTCGAATAGACCTCAATTAATTCTCGTATTAAGTTTATAATACAAAATATTTGATGTAATGAACAAAAGAATTTCTATTTTTAATTCTTACTCTGATTTGTATAGCATGTGATTATATATGGGGGACTTTCGAGAACTGATAAAGATTAGTCTAAGAAAATATATGAATAATTTAGGATTGCCTGAACATTACTTGGGGGGAAGGCATTTCCTGATAAAAATATAACCGTGTTTACCAAATTGAGTATCTAGATTAAACATGGAAAAATCTAATTTGTGGGCATGTTAGGCTTTCGTGCAAAGAAACTAGGGAATATCCTTGCAAAGTTCCTGCTTTTAGCTTCTGCTTCTTCCCGAGGATCATTAACAGTTTCCAAATTCTCAATTTGATCAAACAGAATAATTTTCAACTCTCCCGTCGTTAACCCCTTATTCAACAACTGGCACAATAGCTTATTTATCTCGTGTTGTGCTTTTGCCTTAATATTCTGGCCGTTAAACTCTTCCGGATTATCATAGAAAAATTGCATTATTTGTTTCTTTTTCATCTTTGTTAGATTACGGAAATTATTTAATAATTCTCTTTCCTCAGCAAAATCCTTATTTAGCCCACCGTAAAGTTCGTCATAGGTACATTCAAGAACCTTGACGAGTTTTGGCAAATGCTCGCCCGAAGGCTCATCCACGCCATTTTCCCACCTACTTACTGTTGATTGCTTAACAGATAATTTCTTCGATAAATCCACCTGAGTTAGAATTTTTTCTTTTCTCAAAAGTCTTATAGAGGACGAAATTTCACTCGCATGCGATGATTTCATGATACACCCAATTTAAATTATATAATCAAAACTACCCGATTCCCTTTATTGAATGATATGCATCATTGCAGATATCGTCAAACTAGTTCTCGCTACACAATTATTGGCCTTGATGATTCATTACAAAAAACACCCAACCAGCAATCGGATGTAAATTTTCTGTCCGTAGTGACAATCTAAAGAACAGTGAGTTATCACTTTAGAAAATGAAGGGGTTTGCAACCCATTGTAAACTTATATACTCTGTTAACCACCTAAGGGAAAATTTACAACCCGTTGCAATTTTATTTATCTACTGCTACACATTTTGCTACACAAAATCATTAATTTGTGTAGCAGAAGAACTTAAAAGTCTAGGGTTTATGCGGACTTCTAGATATGGAGGATACTCCCTTCCTCTCCTCCATGTCTTCAGCTAACTCCTTACCAAATAACAATTCTCACCTTTTTATTAAAGAATGGAAACAGCCGAGTACACTGGGGAGTACACTGGTCAGTACACTGGGAGCCGCGAAATGAGCTCAGGCTTTCAGTACTCCGGGACCCCAAACCTTTATGAGAAGGCCGGCATATATTACTTTCGTAGACAGCTATCAGGCCAACTCAAAAAAATTTTAGGCATATCCGAAATCAGGAGGTCCCTGAAAACTGGTAATCTTCAAGAAGCTCGACTAAGATGTGCATATATCGATCTAAGTTTTAAGCGTCTGCTTGGGGAAACTGAACAAATGATATCTGACAACGCAAGTCCCGAAATGATAGAGGTAGCTAGAGCCTATTTTAGGCGAGAATTACAGGATTGTCTAAATGATTTGGAATTGGCCCCACGAAACCCTGCCGTAACGAAGGGAAAACAGGGGTTTAACCGAAAATACCAAGCTGAGAAAACTTTAAAACTTGTTAATGCATATGAGAACATGATTGTTTCTGAGCAGTTCAATTCTACAATTTCATTCGAAATAGATCAGGCCTTTGAGGATATGGGACGTGATATTCCCACAACAAATTCTGTAGAGTACAGATTACTAGGTACGCTTCTATGTCGCGCACAGGCAGAGGCATATCGAGTATTCCACCAATACCTTACTAAAGGATTTCATGATGGTAGGCCATTGGACGCATTATTTATGGACTATCAATCTACTCAAATTACTAATGTTCATTCCAAACCGCACTTGTCGTTGAAGCAGCTTTTGGATAAGCACCGGAAAGCTAAACATAAAGCAATAACACTTAACAGTAAGCTAGATTTCGAAAGATTGTACCGCTGGTTACTCGAATGGTTTGGCGACGAAATATCAATACACAATATTGATATGGATGATGTTCGCAGTTTTCGAGATACGCTGATGTCAATGCCAAAAAACTATTCGAAGAACAAAAGATACAAGAACCTAACTCTTAAAGAGGTCATAAAAAAAAGCACTAATTATAAAAATGTAGAGACGCAAAGCATTAAAACACAGAAGAAATATTTATCGCTTACAAATGCTATTTTTAACTGGGCCGTCCAAGACAAACACCTCGATCAATCTCCATTTCAGGGAATTAAAATCCAAGTCTTGAAAACTACACCCGATACAAAAGGACGACAGCCGTTTAGTAAGGATGAGATAATAAAAATACTGACATCTCCATTATTTGTGGGATTTAAGAGTAAGAGTAGGACTTATATTGAAGGGCGAATGAAAATTCAAACCGAACATTACTGGGCTTGGTTGATTGGGTTTATGTCAGGCTTGCGAATAAAAGAGATATGCTTACTGCACAGTCGTGACATAGTAGAATTTGAAAACATTCTGTGTTTTGATGTTAATAACCAACATGGGAAAGGTGTCAAAACTAAATCTAGTATTAGAAAAGTACCAATACATGACCAATTGATTGATCTAGGCTTGCTCAAATGGATAAAAAAAACCACAAAAGGAAAACCAAACAAATTAATTTTCCCAAACCTTATTGGCGCACAACTGAGAGACCCAAGTAAAAAAGCAACTAGCCGATTGAATAGATACAAAAAAAACTTAGGTTTCCCAGATACAGTGAAGACGTTTCATAGCACCAGACATAGTTTTGCAGATGAACTTAGAAATCAGAATGTAGAAGAGTATAGTATTAAAAAGCTTATGGGGCACAGTAAAGCAGACACTACCTCTAATTACGGATCAGGTACATCAATTGGTGTACTAAAAAGTTTTATAGATAACTCCTATAATTACGTCGACTTTGAACCACTTAAAAAAATGAAATAATAATACTTCTGGTCTCGTTCCAAGTCTGTCACTTTCAATATTGAACATGATCCAATTTGTATGAAATATTACCTCATTTCACATTCCAAGGTGGTGGCATGTTTTTAAAAACAGAATGGCAGTATTCTGCCGATTTCCATAAAAAAGTGGTTGGAATATTCAACCAAAAATAAAATTAGTCACCCAATATTTTTGCAGTCACTACTAGCCAACTGAAGTCTTGAACGCCACCCACTTAGGATGGATGTCTTGAATACTCTACCAACTATTCGCTTGTCAGTATTTAGATTAATGATTATATACACCATATGAACTTTAAAATGACCTTTATGATATTGGCCTCTTTTTTATTCACCCAAATTGCTTGTGCAATGTCGGAGGCCGGTGAAATTCTACTTGAAACTGTTGAGCATAACTTGCTCGATCAGGAAGGTCATGACAGTTTCTCAAAAAATCATAATGAAATTGCAGAACATCAGGATGAACTTACAGGTGTTTCCCATTGCATGCACTCACATCCGCAATTAACGCTAATGTTCTGTGAGATTAACATTAAATTTGAACCTGATGATATAGAATATGGAGCACCTTTAACGGATTTGCTTATTTCTATTTATCATAAACCACCAATAGCTCCTCCCATTTCCTAATAATCTAACAACTAATGATAATTGTGTCCGAGATTTCGTTTAGGTTCTCGGCCACGGTCAACTTCTATTAAATTTATTAGGAATTAAAATGAACTGCAAAATAATGCATGTTCTTTCCGCTTTGTCGTTGTGGGTGTTTTTGCTCTCCACAAATACATTCGCTCAGGAAAGAACGACTAATACGGAAATTGAAAACACTCTTTCCGTGAACGAACTCATGGCAAGAGCTCTTCTTACAAACCCTGCTGTAAAATCCGCTCAGGAAAAGTTGGAAGCCGAAATTGCGAGAGGACGATCTTTGGGGCAAGCACTTTATAATCCAACGCTAGATTTGGAATATGAAAATGCTGATCAATCATCAAAGTCTGTAGGGCTCAGTCAGACAATAGATTGGCGAGGCAAGAGAACCACCAATCAAAATTTAGCCCGAATTAGAACTGAAAAGGCGAGGCTTGAATATAAGATCGCGAGAAACAATGTGATGGCTTCTATTGCCAGAGCAATTTCAGATTACGAGAGAACAAATCAAATTTTATCACTTCGGGAGAAAAGCCTAAAATCAGCTATTAGGTTAGCCTCATATGCACAAAGCAGACATCAGCAAGGTGATATAACTTTAAAAGAACTACAAACGGCAAATCTGGCCTTATTCAAAGCAAGAACCGACAAAAATAATGCCTTGTCATCAATGCTGAGCGCGAAGCAACTGGTTGAAGCTTTAACTGGTGTTGAGGCCATGCATTGGTCTTTAAAATATCTCTCTAATTTAGCAATTCCCGCTCTGGAGACAAGCGTAGAAAGAAAAAGCCCGACACTTTTGCTTTCACAAGTCTCGTATTTTGAGAAAAAAGCTGAAGTCGAAGTGGCACGTAAGAGGCGATCCGTTGATCCCACCGTTGGTGTCAAATACGGAAAAGAAGGAAATAATGATTTGGTTGGGATCAACATTTCCCTCCCACTTCCAATAAGGAACACTTATTCGGATGATCTGATTGCATCTCAAAAAGACATGCAATCATCGGAGTTCGATTATCAAAATAGGCAACGATTATATGAAGCAACTTTGATCTCCAATCATAGTCGTATTTCTCTACTCTCCAGCAGTTGGCAGAGTTGGCAAAAAGGTGATGTTAAATCTCTTGATAATCAATACGACTTAATGTCCCGGCTGCTTGAGAATGATGAGATCAGCACCCTTAATTATTTACTAGAAATCGAACAATTATTTCAAACAGAAGAAGCCATTATCGAGATGCGCTTTAATCTGGAAATCGCTTGGATTGACTGGTTTGAGTTGACTGGCAATTTCAATGAATGGATGGAGAATTAATATGACCAAATCCTCTCTAATTAAAAAATATAACTATCATATTTTGTTAGCTTGGAGTTTATCAGCTGCAATTATTTTGTCATCTGAGAGTAGCATTTCGCAAGAAGTGCATAATGATGATGAAGCCCACAACGAAGAAGAAATTGAAGTTTCACTAACACAAGAACAAATCGCAGCTGCAGGTATAACGACGGTTAAATTACGATTGGATAGAATAACAGAAAGTATTGCTGCTACGGGTGAAGTGCGCGCTAATGATTATGCATCCTCAATTATCACCCCCCGTATACCGTCAATAATCATTGAACGACATGCAAGATTAGGAGATAGAGTGGATGTTAATCAACCTTTGATAACTCTATTCAGTGTTGAGATGGCAAATGCTCAGGCGAAATTCATTAATGTTTCAAGAGAATGGCAGCGTGTTAAAAACTTGGGAAGTGATATTGTTTCCGCAAAACGTTATTTACAAGCAGAGACAGATTACCTTCAGTTATTAGCACAACTGAAGTCTTACGGAATGTCTGCTGAGGATATCAACAGACTTTATGAGACATCAGAACTGAATAAACCAGGTGAGTATGACCTCTATTCCTCTCAAGCAGCTACTATTGCGAGTGATGACTTTTTATCTGGTGCCTTGGTTGAACCGGGTACCATACTTTTTAAGCTGATAAATGAAGATACTGTTTGGATCGAAAGTGCAATATCGCTAGGACAGTTCGATCAGGCTTTTACATCCAGTAGAGCGACAATTGAAGTAGGTGACTACATTGCGGAAGCACGTGTTTTAATAGCAGATGAAATAGTTGATGAGGAAACACGCCGGCGTAAAATAAGAATGATTGTGGAAAATGAGGATCATAATTTACATCCGGGACAATTCGTAAATGTAAAATTTTTAATGCCCGGTGAAGAAAAGGGATATTCAGTTCCCAAGGAAGCTGTACTTAGATCAGCTGATGGAGACTGGCAGCTCTTTATCCAAGATCAGGATGGAGGCTTTATACCTAGAGAGGTCAGAATTCTCAAATCCACTGGAGATCGGTATGTAATATCTGATGTTAATGAGGGCGAAACAGTAGTCGTAACTGGTGCGTTCTTTATTCAATCTGAACTCGCCAAAAGCGGCTTTAGCGTACATAATCATTAAAGGATGCCGAGATGTTAAACAAAATAATAGACCTAGGCATCGTAAATCGATTACTGGTGCTTTTAGCTGTGTTAGGGTTATTGGGATCGAGTGTTTTTATCTTACCAAAAATCAATCTGGACGCTTTTCCCGACGTTACAAATGTTCAAGTGACCATCAATACCGAGGCAGCAGGTTTGGCAGCCAACGAAGTTGAACAATTGATCACATTTCCGGTTGAAGCTGTAATGTATGCATTACCTGATGTAGAAGAAGTTCGTTCTATATCCAAGTCAGGACTGTCGGTGATTACAGTAGTATTTAAAGAAGGTACCGATATTTATTTTGCGCGTCAGCTGGTATTTGAAAGATTGCAAGCCGCGAAAGAAGATGTTCCCTCCGGGGTAGGGGTACCTGAAATGGGGCCTAACACTTCAGGATTAGGGCAAGTTTATCAGTATATTCTACGGTCACGTGGTGACCAACAGTACGATGCTCTTGACCTAAGAAGTTTGAATGACTGGGTAGTCAAATTACTTTTAATGCCTATAGAGGGAGTTACAGACGTTCTTTCATTTGGTGGAGAGGTCAGACAATTTCAAGTTCAGGTAAACCCGGATCATTTATTGAACTATGAGGTTAAGATTGCAGATGTGATCAGCGCAATTGAGAATAATAACAAAAATGCTGGTGGCTGGTATATAGACAGTGGCAACGAGCAACTGGTAATTCGTGGTGTTGGCTGGATCAGAAGTCAGGAAGATGGCTTGACTGATATTGGTAATATACCCTTAAAAGAAAAAGATGGCAGCGTTGTTTATGTTTCAGACATTGCAACTGTTGAGTTTGGCGGGGAAATTCGCCAAGGCGCAGTTACAATGACCAGACGTACAGACGGAAAAATCGAGAAACTTGGTGAAGTTGTAACAGGTATTGTATTAAAAAAGACTTTGGAGCCAACACTAAGCTAACGATAGACAGTATAAAGAGCGTCTACCCATCATTCAAGCCGCTTTACCCGAAGGTGTAACGATAGAGCCAGTATACGATCAAGCTGATCTGGTATCAAAAGCGATAGAAACAGTTTCAAGTGCTTTATTACAAGCATTTATCCTCATCGTTATCGTTTTATACCTATTTCTACTTAATATAAGAGCTGCCAGTCTTGTATTACTTTCAATTCCCATTTCTGTTTTAATGGCACTTTCTGTCATGTCATTAAATGGAATTTCAGCAAATTTAATGTCTCTAGGTGGAATGGCTATTGCAATCGGCATGATGGTTGATGGTTCTGTTGTAATGATGGAAAATATATTCAATCATTTGTCTCGTCGCAATCCGAATAAATTGATCGGTGAAAAGTCCCATGGATTACGTTTGATCGTTCAGGAAGCAGCTAAAGAAGTAGGTCGTCCTGTTTTTTTTGCTGTGATGATAATTGTAGTAGTTTTTGCGCCACTGTTCAGTTTGCAAGGCGTTGAGGGTAAGTTATTTCAGCCAATGGCCCTGTCAATCATCTTAACTATGTTGGGCTCATTAGTTGTAGCGATGCTCATTCTACCGCCGTTGGCTTCATATATATTTATGAAAGGTATTCGTAAAAAAGAAAATAAACCTCTTATGTTCATAGAAGATCATTATCGTAAAGCGTTGGTTTGGGTTCTTAATAATTCAAAGAAAGTTATGATCGCGTCATTTATTGTTTTTGTGATGGCGATGACATTAATACCATTCCTTGGGACAGAGTTTGTTCCCGAGCTTGAAGAAGGCACACTCAATATTCGTGTAACACTTGCACCTTCCACATCTCTGACTACTGCGGTCGAAGTCGCTCAAGTACTTGAAGATAAACTTATTCAATTTCCAGAAGTTCTGTTTGTTTCAAGTCGTACTGGACGTGCTGAAATTGGTGGTGATCCGGAACCTGTATCAAATATTGAGCTATTGGTGGGGCTTAAAGAAGTGCAACAATGGACATCAGCTGACAATAGATACCAACTTCAGCAATTAATGGAACAGGAAATGTCCGTTTTTCCAGGACTACTTTTCTCCTTCTCACAACCGATTGCTACTAGGGTAGATGAACTTCTATCAGGGGTTAGAGCAGAGCTAGCAGTGAAACTTTTTGGCCCCGATTTGGATGTTTTAAGTGACAAAGGAAAGGAAATTGAAGCCTTGGTACGAGAAACATCGGGAACTAGTGATGTAGCCATGGAACAAATATCTGGTGAAGCCCAGCTTGTTATTACGCCTAAACGTGAACTTGTTGCCCGGTATGGTCTTTCAGTTTCTCAAGTAATGGAGCTTGTTTCCGATGCAATCGGCGGAAAAGCAGCAGGACAAGTTATACAAGGAAATGAACGATATGATATTTATGTGCGGCTTGATGAGGAATTTAGAAAAGACGCGCAGAGAATAGCTGATTTGACGTTGGTATCGCTAAATGGTGCTTGGGTCAGGTTGGGAGATGTTGCAGAGGTCATGGTTGAAAATGGCCCTACCCAAATCAGGCGCGATAATGTGCAAAGGCGTGTAGTTATTCAAAGTAATGTAGAAGGTCGAGATATGGGCGGCCTTGTCTCAGAACTGGAGGATCGTATCAATAACGAAATTGACCTTCCTGCTGGATACGCTGTTGAGTTTGGTGGACAGTATGAAAATCAACAACGGGCGCAAGCACGGTTGATGATCGTGGTTCCTATTTCGATGGCATTGATATTCCTGCTTCTTTATTTCGCTTTTGGTTCAGCAAAACAGGCTTCACTTGTTATGTTAAATGTCCCCATGGCTCTGGTTGGGGGTGTCGTTGGGCTTTACATAAGTGGCCAATATCTATCTGTGCCCGGTTCTATCGGTTTTATCACACTATTTGGCATAGCGATTTTAAATGGGGTTGTTCTTGTAAATTCATTTAATGAACGGCTTTCCAATGGAGAAACTATGTTTAACAGTGTTTTAGAAGGAACTGTTTCTAGACTGAGGCCGGTTTTAATGACCGCAATAACGAGTATGCTGGGTTTAATACCTCTACTATTATCCAACGGTATTGGGTCCGAAATACAAAAACCTTTGGCGACAGTAGTTGTTGGCGGGATCGTTACAAGTACTATGTTGACCTTAATATTGTTGCCCGCTGTTTACAGCAAATTTATGACGTACGATTTCGAGCAAGAATAATCACAATCCTAATATCTCAGGGGTGCAACTGCATCTCTGAGGCATACTTATTTAGTATCTAGGCGCTAGGCAATGAATAGTTTATGGAACAATTAATTCTGGTCTTGGTAGTTACTAGGTTAAACAATCTATTGAAAGGTTTTACAAATGGTAGAAAAATGCGGATGCGAGACAAATATCAATTTCGACGGAGCATCAAAAGAATATAAACGTATACTCGTGGTGATCATCGCAATTAACTTTACAATGTTCGTTGTTGAATTAGGTGGAGGAGTATTATCCGGATCAATGTCTCTTTTAGCGGATTGTCTGGACTTTTTGGGTGACAGCGCGACTTATACAATTTCACTTATCGTTATTGGTATGCCTATCGCAGTAAGGGCCAAAGCTGGAATGTTCAAGGGAATATCCCTGTTATTCATAGCGATGTGGGTACTTGGAGCAACTGGAATGAGAGTATTGGAAAATGAAGTTCCTGAACCAATTACCATGGGAGCAATTGGTTTTGCTGCGTTTGCCGCCAATTTGATAAGTGCATTGCTCCTATTGCGTTACAAAGATGGAGATGCCAATGTTAGGTCTGTTTGGTTATGCAGTAGAAATGATGCAATTGGCAATGTTGCTGTAATGATAGCAGCATCTGGTATTGTAGTTACAGATAATGCGTGGCCTGATTTGATAGTTGCGGGGATTATGGCCACTTTATTCTCTCATTCAGCCATAAGTATTATCCGGCAATCATGGCAAGAGCTTAAAACTGAATATTAACGGACAGAAACATTGTGTTTCACGCTGTCTGTAGTTAACTACGATAAGTTCGTAACTGCCTATTTTCGTTAGAAATAGGCCCTTTCAATATTGCAATTAAGTAAACTACTTTCGATAATCTTATATTATCAAAAGGGGGCTCATGGTTGTTAATTCACTGATTTGTGCTAGACTATCCATGCACTTAATTGGGGATAGAGGATGAATTTCCTAGTTTACGACACAGAGACAACAGGAACGGCGACGGAGTTTGATCAGATACTCCAATTCGCCGCCATTGTCACAGATGGCGAGTTAAACGAAATTGAAACCATAGACATCCGGTGTCAGATACAGCCGCACGTCGTGGCAAACCCGACTGCGTTACTTGTCACCAATGTTCGCCCTACCCAGATTACAGATCATTCACTCCCTTCACATTACGAGTTCATTCTTACAGTTAAAGCGTTCATCGAACAATGGTCACCAGCAGTGATTACAGGATACAATTCACTGGCCTTTGACGAACCACTTGTGAGGCAAGCCTTTTATCAGAATTTACTACCTACCTATCTGACTAACACCAACGGTAATACCCGTGCGGACGTTCTAAGAATGGCTCATGCGTGCCACGTGCATAGTCCGGGCGTACTGGAGATACCAATTGGTGATAAAGGTAATCCTTCCTTTAAATTGGATCAGTTAGCACCATTAAATGGGTTCGCCCATGAAAATGCTCATGATGCTCTCGACGACGTAAGAGCAACCTTGCATATTATGAAAATAATAAAGATGCAGGCAACTATTGTGTGGGAAGCGATGATGCAAAACATTTCGAAGCCTCATATCGAAGCACTACTCGGAACGATGGCACCATTGTGTTTAACAGAAAGCCACTTTGGTCGTATATACCGATATGCAGTTAGTTTGGCTGGTGTCAATTCTATCAACCCAACAGATTTCGGCGTTGTAGACCTGCAACACGATCCCAGCGACCTCTTAGATTTATCAGTTGATGAACTGGTAGACGTCCGTAACGCTCGTGTGAAACGAATAAGGTCAGTTAAATCCAATAATCAGCCTATTCTTTTATCCGCAAATGAGCAGTCACCAACCCTGTTATTCAGGAAATTGGATACGCAGAGCTTGAACGGCGGTCAGGATTAATACAAAGCAGACCGGATTTTTGTGAAAAGGTGGGGCAAGCCTTGGGACAAATAACTGATGGATACGAGAAGAAGGATTATTTGGAAGGAAAAATATTTGAAGGCTTTCCAAGCAGAGACGATCAGCAATTAATGAAACAGTTCCACTCGGTGAACTGGAACGAACGATATGAACTTGTACTTCGCATGGAAGACATCAGGTTACGGGAAGCGGGTTGCCGGCTAATATATCAACACGCACCAGCTACATTACCTACAAAAGTTATCGAGAAACTTGAAGAGTGGAAAAACAGTAGGTTAAGGGGACCCGCTCCAGAAAAAGACGGATGGTGTACAATCGAAAAGGCCATGACCGAATTGAAGAATGCAAGAAGTGATCCTCGCTTTCAAGCCCGACACGAGTTTCTCGACGAAATTGAAATGTATCTCGATAGTTTTAATTATCATTAGCGTTCACAACCATGGACGCCGTACAGCCATAGGTACCGTTAATAGGAAGTTTAATATTCTGTGCCATAAGGAAGACTGTTAATTTTAATGAAAATGAAGGCCATGGAATGAGCAATTTGCTACCTTTTAAAAAGCGGCCAGCATCGGCGAAGTTGTTACCGATCATAATAGTCGCTCTTGTGATTGGTGGGATAGTCGGTTTCTATGTTCCGGATTTGGCTTCATTAAAAAATAAAGTGATAGCTAGTACAAGCGAAGATCGAATGGTGGGCGATATTAGAGGCTACGCTGTCATCACTGATGGAGATACAATTAAAATAAACGGCGAACTAATAAGGTTTCATGGCATAGATGCACCAGAGATCGATCAACCATGCTGGGTAGAAAGCCGAAGGTATCAATGTGGCATCGAAGCTCGAGCTTACCTGAATACTATTATCAATAATCAGATCGTAAACTGTTTTACATTAAGTACAGATCAATATGGTCGTATAGTGGCCCGCTGCTATAACCATAAGAATGAAGATATAGAAGCTCAAATGGTGATAGCAGGCATGGCGACTGCGTATACCTATTATTCTTACGACTACCTAATGGAAGAACTACAGGCACGGTGGAACGGCACAGGTATATGGACGGGAGAATTTGAAAACCCATACGATTATCGCAGAAATACTCATTAGGCGATAACGCTGTCCAATAAAGTTTTATTCTAGAGATCACCGAATTTAGGTGATGGCTTCAAGTATGTAACACAAAACCTCGCTCAAACATTAAAAACATACAATTGAAATTACATTTAACTATTTGTTTTTAAAAGATTATTTGGTATAATTAATTGCAATAACAGGTAATTAATTATATGACAATTCGGATTGATAAACATGCAAGGTTAAATCCTCAGCCCGGTGATGGGTATCGCCTGCTCGTTACACGATATTGGCCAAGAGGCCTTAGGCGAGAAAACATAAATCTCTGGTACAAAGAATTGGCGCCATCAGAGAAGTTACTCAGTCAATACGCAACGTATTTTAAAGCCGACCATTCAGAAGAGGATCATATTACCTATCACGAAGTGTGGAGCATGTTGTACCGCACAGAAATGAACAATCAGCATGAATTGATAAACCAGCTAGCGAAACGGCATCTCAAGGGTGACACCCTCACATTGCTGTGTGCCTGTCATTCAACTGACCGTTGCCACAGGACAATACTAGCTGAACTAATAGAAGAAGCTGCGATGGCGATCTCAGACCATGAGTAACACGCAACGCAACAACAAGCATGAAGTAATAGAAGCTCACCCTTTAGATAACAATCCCTTATCACAAGGCCACAATGGCCCCTCAGAACGCACAAAGGACTATGTGAGAGCATCGTCAGCAGAAGCAACCCTTCGGGCCTACAGGGCAGATCTGGAGCACTTTATGGCGTGGGGTGGGTCGATACCGGCATCTGCTAACTCGGTAGCAAACTATTTGTCAGATTATGCTGGCGCTCTTTCAGTGGCGACCTTGTCTCGACGAGTAGCAGCACTTTCAAAAATCCACTCGGTTAGGAAACTTGAAAACCCAACAAAGTCAGAACTGGTTCGGTCCACGATGAAGGGGATCAAGCGAACCCATGGTACTGCTTCCTCACAGGTATCGCCTTTGACCAAGGAACGGCTTATCAAAATGGTTGAAACTTGCGGATTAGGCAGAAAGGGCATTCGAGACAGCGCATTGTTGCTAGTCGGATTTGCGAGCGCATTAAGACGTTCAGAACTTCTTGCACTTAATTGCAACGATGCTGAGTTTGTACCTGAAGGTCTAATTCTGACCATAGAAAGAAGCAAGACGGACCAAGAAGGTAAAGGTCGGCGGCTTGGAATACCTTATGCCAAAGGCGAATACTGCCCCGTCGGATCGTTGCAAGCTTATATCGAACATGAACAGATCATTGATGGTCCCCTCTTCCGTTCACTAAGCATTGATGGCGACGGCAAGAGTAGACTAAGTGGCAACGGCATAGCCTATATCATTAAACGGCGTGCCAAAGCTGCTGGCTTTAACCCAAGAGCGTTCTCCGGTCACTCCTTACGTGCTGGTCTCGCAACTTCTGCCGCTCAAGCGGGGGTTGAAACGTATGCAATTATGAAGCAAACTGGGCATAAGTCAGAAACATCTGTTAGGCGATACATCCGAGAAGCAGAGTTATTTGTGTCAAACCCGATATCAAATATCCTTTGAGTAGCAACGTTTTTGTAGCAATGATCGAATGTTTGATTTACAATATGTCAATCAGTTTTTTCCGGGGGGCTTAAAGTATAGGTTTATAGGCACCTGAGTTCTCAACTCATGAAGGTAATACCTATGCGGCCAAACTTAACCAATAAAGAACGTGCAATAACTCTAATATTGAATGCTATTTCGGCGTATTTAGTTTTCATCCTCATTACTAACCAATTCATACCAACTAGCGGTGCTGAAACTGTTTGGTTGATGAGTATATTAGCCTATTGGTTCTTATCATTATTGTCAGCACCTTGGTTTTTACCTCCAAGGGACGTAATTACTTGTAGTATTAGTAGCTTGTTAATATTAACAACCATGGAAATCAGTCCTGAGTTAATAATCTTACAAGAACTTAGTTTGATAAGATCAGTTGCAATCGGGTACACTGTTATGGTTACCATTATTGCTGTCGCTGCATTATTTCTTCACGATCGAGATCAGCGCTCACCACTCGGCATATTCGCTTATAAAGCAACGGGAATTTTTGGTAGCGGAGAGATGCTATTTTCCATGCCAGCGTTCATTAGCATAGTTGCAGCATATCAAAGCTCTCACACTTCTATGGTTTGGTTGTTTTTATATTGGTTTGTTATGTTATTTGGCAAACCTATCGAGCGTATAAGAACCGCATGGAAACAATATAACGCTGATAGCGCAGCAGTAGATACGTTACCAACAATCGGGACGATAAGCCGTATTGATCATCCTAACATAGTACGAGTTAGATTAACTTCAGTGTCCGCCTGGGAACCTAATCGCCTTTTCACTGTTGGCATGCCAGATAGTAAACAACAGTATGTAGTTTCTCTTTTTACTCAAGTACAAGATGCCGAAGTGGTTGGTACCGGATTATGCGTTGCTACCGCAGATGAACAGTATAACCTTCCCAATGGCGCCGTTTGTAGTAGCCATGATAAAGAAAAAACAGCCTCATTTTTAGAAAAGTTGAGTGGAGCAAAGGATAGTCGGCTTGTAGGGTTCGTAGTTGAAAACTCAAATATAAGTGTAATAGCGTTTGAAGTGGCTGCAATGTCAGAATTGAAAGAAGGCGACGTGGTCTTCACAAATCTTTCAGGGCAAGATGTATTTTATCAAATAATCGGTGCTGAAACTTCTGAAGAAAGCTTCGACCAAAATCCCCGCGGCACTCATATAGTACGCGCGGCCCAATTAGGCATCTACACACCTGAAAAGGGATTTGAGAAATATAGTTGGTTACCAAAAATGAATACCCCTATTTTTGCAGCTAGTAGCCGTCAATTCAAAAAGGCTATAGCAGGTGACCGTGAATTTCCAATTGGCAAAGTTCCGTCAACAAACGTTGATGCTATAGCCCGGATAGATGAACTTATTGAATATCATACAGCGATATTAGGCGTTACCGGCACTGGAAAAACAGAACTTGCATTAGACATTATTAGAGAGGCAATACGGGGGGGTACCAAAGTCTTCTGTGTAGATTTCACGGGAGACTATAAACACCGGCTTTCAGACTTGGGGCCAATATTTCCTTCACCCTCTTCTTCTCAAGCCACAAAGTTAGAGGAAGACCTGTTCGCAGTAGAAACAGGACAGTATGGAGCTGGCAAAGAAAAGAAAGTTCTGCAAAAAGGTATTGATGAATTAAGAAAAAATACTGAAGAACAAATTGATGACTATCTAACAAACACCAATGAAAATCTAGCTATATTAGAGCTTGCAGAAATGTCTAATACAAAAGCTTCACTTCGACTTACCGAACTATATCTTTCTACCATTATGGACTGGGCACGCGAAAATCGACGGGCACGGCAAATTCTAATTGTTCTAGAAGAAGCCCATACAATCGTTCCCGAAGTACGCGGTTCCGGATTTGATTTCGATACTCAGTTCGTTGTTAGCAGAATAGGTCAAATTGCCCTACAAGGCCGTAAATATGGAGTTGGCCTCATGGTAATTAGTCAACGCACAGCTCTGGTGAGCAAAACCATATTGTCTCAATGCAACACTTTTTTAACACACAGTTTAATTGATCAAACCAGCTTAAATTTTTTGGATAGCGTTTATAGTTCTCAACATACAAAGCTTATTCCAAATCTGGGGCGGTTTGAGTTTCTTGCCTCCGGAAAAGCAATAAAAGCAGAGAGGCCAATCGTTCTGAAAAAGGAATTTGATCAATCCAAACTAGACGCCAGTTTAGCGCTGAATAAGAAGCTTGAAACAAAATCTGGTCCAGAAGAAACTCTCCCAGAAGAAGCCGTTAGTGCAGCCAAAGCAGTCGAAATAACAACGGATGACGATTAACATCAATTTTCAAATCGCCCCATAGCTCATTTGTTAATACAGCCTGATGCAATCTACCCCACCTGATCTATTGTTTTTTTTCTTGACCATGCCTAGTTATATTGCCACACTATATGGGCGATCATTGATATTGTTAGTCAAAATTATATAGAGCCTAGTTATCACCATAACCTATTGATAATAAAGTTTTATTTTCATTTTTGCAAATTTGCAAATATGTGCAAAAACGCTTACAATATTTATTGTGTTGGATTTTGCAATTAAGTGCAAAATTTTACCCCTCTTGTCACTATTCATTTATTGGCGACAAGGTGGCATTTATTCGGTATAGATAGGTTATGGATGATCTTCCCAAGGAGGGGAAATGGCTCTTACTATAACCAAGTTAAAAGATATACCACCCCCTGCTACTAACAAAGGAGGGGGTGAAGAGTTTGCAATTAAGTGCAAGACTAAATTAGATACATGTTATGAATATGAAAGAGGTGTGGATAGTAAGGGCTATGTCTTAAATCCTAAGATCGATTTCATGATTGTAACCCTTAAAGTCAAGGACCGGGAAACACGAAAGTCAATTGCCACGCATATTTCTCAGATGCTTATAGACAGTGATGAACCTCAGTATGAACCGTATTACGTTAGCCACCTACCCAAAAAAGCCAAAAATAATTTCCACGGATATACACACAGCTTAAGAATAGCCGATTTACCGGGACTTGCTGCCATCCAGTTTAAACCCAAGCACAAAAGCTACAATGATTTAAAGATTACCATTATCCCGTCTCAATGGACATATGAGCATGTCAAACAATTCTGGGACACCATATTCGCCGTAAGCAATGGTAATATAGATGCGGACTATATAATTCAACACGGCAAGATTACTAGACTTGATTGGGCGATAGACTTTCTCAATGTCGACACCTCAGATTTCCTGATTGAAAAGAACACTGAAAACCCCAGAAAAAATGTCACTTATTTTGGACCAAATGGAGGTGTAGAAACTTCTTACATCGGGCCAAACAGCCAAAAAATATCATCGCAGAATTTTAAGGCCTACATTTACGATAAAAGAGCTAAATCGAAAGAAAAACAAGAAAAACCAATTTATGACGACCTTTTGCATATGCGTCTTGAAATACGATTGCTGAAGCAAAGTCTTACCGACATGACACTTAAAAGCTTCTACAAGCTATCGGGTAAGGCTGCTAACAGATTTAAACCCTACTTGCTAACGGACTTCTTCGCTGTTCCAAACATTGCATCCGAAACTCAATGGCATATGTTTGGCGATTGCTGCAAAGTAAGAGGTATAGATACGGCGCTAGGAATGCTCCTACCTGAAACAAAGTATATTTACATGAAACACATGGAAGATGCACGGGTCGTTTGTTGGAAGCCTGACCTGCTTTGGAATGCTGTAACGATGCATACTAAATTCATCCTAGGCAAGTTAAAGGTAATATCAATCTAATCAAGTAAGGGCCTTAAGTAATTTAAGTGCACGCTCGAGGTCTTTTTCATTCAATTTAATCAGTACGCTATTAATCTCACGTAATGTGTTTGCCTTTGGCGTTTTAAGCTCCGTCTGTAGGCTATCTCCGAATAACTCCAATATGTCCTTATCCAGCACATTACAGAGCTTTTCAAGCGTATTAAAGGAAGGAGCAGCAGTTCCTCGCTCTATCTTGCCAATCATATCCACCGAAAGATCAAGTTCTTCGGCCAATCGTTCTTGGGTCATACCGATTGAGGTTCGATAAAAACTTACTTTGCCCCCTAATCGTTTCTTTAATTCCATGACATGCTCCTCTTCAACTTTGATAGAGCATCTGGAATAATTTTATGAGTGAACTATTTTACGTCTTTATTATTATTCCGTAATTATTTTATTGTTTTCTCGCCATCCTTTGATAAAGTTATAGAAACTACATTCAAGGGAGGGAAAATGTTCAAATTTATCATACTCACTGCAATCATAATATTTAGTTCAGTTCAGAATGTTTTCGCGGCTAATTGTGATGCCCTATCTGAAGACATCGAAAATTCATTAATGACGATAGCATTGAATGAAACTCTTTCGGACCAAAATAGTGCTGTCCGTGCTGCAGCAAGACTTCAAGAAATTTCAAATCTTTGGCAAAGAATAAACGGCACGCTTTTGCTTGCACAAATTCAAAAGTGTGATCTAGACCGCGGACCACTAAGCTTTCAAAAATACATTATGGATGCAGTGAATTGTAATGCTGAAATTAGAAACGGAAATCCCGGGAGTACTATATGTGACAGGACCAATTGGGGGAAAGAATGATGAGTAGGATGGCACATTGTCCGGCTTGTAGACGTCAAATATCAATTAACGCTGAACAATGTCCTAAGTGCGGAGAACCACTTGATGAAGGTTGGGGCGCAAAGTCACAAGCAGAAACTCGAAAAGGTTGCCTGACATTAATCATAATTGTCGTATTTTTAGCATCCCTTGCAACATTAATCTCACAATGAATTATATGCCTACATCAAACTATCAGGGGAAACCATCATGAAAATAATGTCCATCATTCTAAGTATTAGCATTTGTTCATGCATCCTAATCCCACTATCCGGTTCAGGTCTTATAGAAGCAAATGCACAAAGCAGATTACCTAGTAATTGCTGGACAGCTGGGGAACCTATTCCTTTAAATTGCGAAGGTGAAGTTAGCACTGACATGTTCCCATTTTGCCCTTCAGAAGGTTTATATGAGCAAGTAAAAGATTTGATGCCTTCACAGGCCGCTATGCTTGGTTGTGAAGCAGATGTTGAGGGGCGATTGGTCAAAGTGCTGTCATGCTCTTACACATCATGTAAGTACAGTCTCTACTATGGGTATGATGAGTGGAAAATCATGTGGTCGCAAGCAGGGATTGTAAGAAAGTGATAAGGGTACTAATAATATATTTATCACTAATGTTCGTTACTAGCTGCTCACCCGCAGTTATTCAGGACTACTCGGCTGCGTACTCGCCAGATGGCAAGATGGCTTTTTCAGTTGATGGATACACTAAGTTGAATGAAGTAACAGAAGAAGATGCCAGAAGGCACGCTCAAAAGTTTGCTGACGACATCTGCACTAAGAATAATCTTAACGGCGCAATACAACGCGTTGATACCACCCCAAACGGAAACAAATTAGGACCATTCCTATATTGGCAAGCTATCATCGTTTGTGAGTAGTAACAGTTCATCTATATGACAATTTTCGACCCAAAGTGGACGTTGGGCAAATTCAATAAGCTGACCAAATTATTTATGCAATTGGTTTCGGCTAGAGATATGTGAAACCGTATGGTAGGCTTGCTGAAGTTGGTATTTAACAAACTTTACCGCTTGGGGTAGTATGGATTTATTCTACGCAATTAAAAAACTACTGTTAGGCCCTTTGTCTTCGACACGCTCAGTATTGGGTGTATTTCTTGCGATTTTGGCTGTATTTTTATTAACGGTTATAACGGAAATTGGTGGTGTTATTCTATGGTTTTCTTATGGTTTTGGAGAAATTATAGCTAACCGTAAACAAGGGTATCAAAGTTTATTTACCACCGGGACTTTCTTATTGGTTTATGCTATATCAACTACGGTTGCCGTGCCATTTGTAGCCCCTTTATTTGGCAGAGTTGCTCTTAACTGTTTCGCAACAGAAGCACACCCGTATCAAGCTAACTCTGTTTTGTTTTGTGCGTTAAACCGCAATTATGTGCAGCCTCACGTTAAAAGCATTCTTGAAGGCCTCGCGGACCATATGGCAGATAAATTCCCCGGAACGGTGGTTAGTTATTTAGACGCCAACTTTCCCTTTGCAAACGATATTCCATTACTTCCTCACTTGAGCCACAACGATGGCAAAAAGTTAGATGTCGCGCTTTTCTATAAAGACCAAGATAGCGGAATACCTCTGTCTAAAGGCGGAGGATGGATGATCGGGTATTGGAACTTTTCTCCCTCATGGCATTATGAGAAGAAGCAAGTGTGTGCGAATGAAGGTGCATTGAGGTGGAAATTTGCTTGGCTTCAATCTATTTTTAGCGACCTCGCTTTGGACCTTGATCGAACAAGTGAAATGCTAAATCACTTAAGCCTTGGGAATGCGTCAAAGTCTATTCAGAAGATTTTTATTGAGCCGTACCTTGTAGAAATACTCAATGTACAAAGCGATAAAATGAAGTTTGCAGGATGTGGCGCAGCGAGACATGACGACCATGTTCACTTTGAAGTAGATTGAACCACATTAGGTAAATATTTCCAATTCTGACTGTCCACTTAGGGTCGGAAGCAGTCGCTCACAATAATACACTGTTCAGTACACTATTTAGTACACTGACAGAGTAAAAAATGTTATCTTAAAACTATGCTTAATCATTATAAATCAATGAGTTATAATAATTTATGGAGGAGTGGACCTCATCCCTTCCTCTCCTCCATTTTATACCCTACAATTCAACTAGACAGATTAAGCTGCCAGGAGACGCCGTAACGGTCCTGGACCCAGGCAAATTTCGCACTAAAGCCATAGTTTCCAAGCGGCATCATAAACTGACCTTGCTCGCTTAATATCTTGGCAAGATCCGTGATTTCATCGTCATTATCACATTCAACAAAAAAAGAAATTGATGGCGTAAAATTAAATTGATGAGGACCGTCACTGTCCATCAGCCTTAATTCTACCTGATTAACTTTAACCCGTGCTGATTTTATAGTGCCGACCGGCTGGCCTTCACCTTCCTGAAAATAGGTCATTTCGTTTATTTCAGCATTTTTAAAGGTTTTTGCATAAAAGTTTGCCGCCTCTTCCGCTTTGCCGTGGTTATGCCCTGAAAACATTAAGAATGGTTGTGTGGATTTGCTCATTTTTTTCTCTCCTTTACCCTATATTTTCTCTTTTTCCTGAATTAAATATTCTTCCAACGCCGAAAGTTTCTCTCCCCAGAACTGTCGAATATGATTTAGCCATTCCCACATTTCATCCACACCTTGTGAATTAATTGAATATAGCCTTTGTTGCGCTTTTTTTTCCATGTTGACGATCCCGGCTTCTCGCAGGATTTTCAGATGCTGCGACACCGCCGGGGCACTGATCGCGAACCGGCTGCTGATTTCGGTGGCTGAAATCTTTTCATTCGCAGCAATGATTTCAATCATACGGCGACGGTTGGGTTCAGCAAGAGCGGCAAATCTATCCATAGACAGATTATTAAGTTAATACTTAATTAAGTCAATAGGCAATTAAACTGCCTGAAATATATTTTTAAAAGGAGCTAGAGCATTTCCCAACATAGGGAAGAATATAAGGGACTGAAGCAGATTTGTGATGGATAATTTCGGTGTCAATTCCCCAAAGCTCCCGGATGGAAGACCGGGTCAGAACTGTTTGAGGCTGGCCTTCACTAACCAGTCTGCCTTGCTTAAGAAGATAAATATAATCAGCATAGACCATCGCCTGGTTCAAATCATGAAGGACGGCAAGGACACCGAACCCTTTTTCTTCAGCAAGCCATCTGGCAATATTTAAAATTTCCATCTGATATAATGGATCAAGGGCACCGGTTGGCTCGTCCAGCAACAGATATTTTGTCTTACCATTGCTTAATTCCGGCCAAATCTGTGTCAAAATACGGGCAAATTGCACCCGCTGTTTCTCGCCCCCGGAAAGCGTAATAAATTGCCGGCTTTGGAGTTCTGATGTCCTTGTCAGAGACATGGCTTTTGCGACAATCGGCAAACTGATCCGCTCACATTCATTATAGGGGAGCCTGCCCATTTTAACGATATCAAGAGCGGAAAAATTAAAGGTGACGTTTGATAATTGAGGGAGTACGGCTCTGGCCATTGCCAGTTCTTTTCTGTCCAGAGATTGAGTGGACTTACCGTCAATCATAACCTCACCTCTGTCAGGTCTGATATCACCTGACAGCGCCTTTAGCAACGTTGATTTACCGGCGCCATTGGGGCCAAGAATGACCGACAGTTGCCCTGGTTTTACAGACAAGGAGATATCATTAACCAATACCTTTCGTCCGGCAAATACAGATATTTTTTCACATTTATAAGCCATGGCTGGCCTCCCTGTTTTTTTCAAGCAGAAGCCAAAGGAAAAAAGGTCCTCCCACAGCACTGCAGACAAGACCTATAGGGAGCTCTGCCGGAATAACCACTGTTCGGGCGACCAGATCCGCAATAAGAGTAAATATCGCCCCAAGCAAAGCAGACGCAGGAATGACAATCCTGTGATCAGGGCCGGAAAACTGGCGTACAATATGAGGTACAATTAGGCCAACAAAACTAATTATACCGGAAACAGCAACTGCTGAGCCAACGATCAGCGCAACGGAAAGAATAATGATCCTGGTCAGTTTTTTTGTATCCACACCCAAATGACCCGCTTCCGCCACCCCAAGTAAATATGCATTTAACGGAACCGCGCTGTGCCATAGAGCAAATACCCCTATTGTTATAAGCGAAAGGGTCGGTAGGATAGACTGCCAGGATGCACTGCCAAGTCCTCCCATCATCCAGAAAGTCAGAAGTCTTAATTGTGTATCATCGCTTATAAACTGAAAAAATCCTATCCCGGCCAGCGAAATGGCATTAATGGCTATGCCAATCAACAACATGGTCGCCACTTTATCCCCTAGCGCATTTCTTGAAAGGGTATAGATAAGTAATGTGGCGCAGATACCCCCAATAAAAGCCATAAGTGGCAACATAAAGGAAACCGCAAAACCCACCCCCAGCACAATATAGCCGACGGCAAATAAAGCGGCACCGCTCGAGACCCCGATCAGACCCGGTTCCGCCAGCGGATTTCTGAAAAGCGCCTGAAGGACGGCCCCGGAGATCCCCAGTGCGGCTCCAACAAAAATACCAAGTATCAGTCTTGGCAGTCTGATTGAAAGCAATATTCCTGCTTCATGCGGCGCGAAATCAACTGATGTTGAAAGTCCAAGCTTGGTCAGCAGAATTGCGATAATCTTATCAAATGGCAGGCTATATCCACCGATCAAAATATTGGCAATCACAGCCAAAATTAAACCAATACAGAGAATGACAATGAGGCTTGGTTTTTTGTAGCGCAAACCGGTCAATATATCTGTGTTCATATTTTTAATTCCCTCTTCACCTTTATTTGATCGGCTACTTATAGATCTGGTTACTAAGTGAATTAATGGCTTCCGGGGTTCGGGGTCCAAAACCAAGCAGTAAAAGTCCGTCCATCGAAATAAGATTTCCCAGCCTTCCCGCTGGTGTCAGCCTGATTTGCGGTAAGTTCAATATTGATGAGGGCCCGCCGGAACTTTCAACCACATGTGACATCATGAGGATGAAATCCGCTTTTGAAGCTGCCGCCACTTCAGAGGAAAGTGGCTTATAGCCGCTAAACCCATCAACAGCATTTACCCCGCCAGCCAGATGAATAATGGCATTTGCATCGGTATCAATGCCAGCGGCAACGGGTGTGCCGTCCTGAGCCGACAATAAAAAAAGTACGCGGGGCTTTTCAGATGCAATTTCCATTGATCTGACGGTAGCTTCAGCAAAATCATCAGAAAGACTTTTTCTAAGCGTATTTCCTTTCCCCTCGGCATTTAATATATCGGCAATTAATGCAACCCGGTCCAATACGGCATCCGCACTCCCGCCACCCCCAATTTTCCGAATACAAATACCGATCGCTTTAAGCTGATCTAAAACTTCCGGCGGCCCTGCATCAGGATCAGCAATTATAAGATCCGGACCCAATGACATTAACCCTTCGGCACTGACAGTCCTATAATACCCGACCTTCGGAAGTTTAAGAGCAGAAGCAGGGTAAGTTGATGTGATATCTACACCAACAAGCCTTTTCTCTTCACCAAGAGCATAGATCATTTCAGTAACAGCACCGCCAAGAGCAATTACCCTTTGTCCCGCAGTCTGGCAATTCTGTTCCTGTGCCAGTGCAGTCTGGGCATTTAAGAGCAGAAATATTACCGGATAAATCAGATGTCTCATTTGGGTAGGTCCGCACATAGAGCTGCCCAGTCTTTCAATTCCGGTTGACCAGGTTTTCGCTCCCCAAACATGGTGAGTATCTGATTGCCGTCTTTGTCGAAAAGTTCCAGCGAAGTGACAATACCATCGCTGGTTGGTTTGCGCACGACCCATGCCTTTTCAATCCGGCTTTCCTTAACATGAAGATCAAACCGTGGGTCCAGAATATTCAGCCAGCCACCTGAATCAACAATTCTTTTGATCGGACCGGTATGTATTTGTATGCATCCTTTATTTCCGACAAATATCATGATGGGAAGACCTGTTTGCGAAGCTTTCTCCAAGGCATATCTAAAAGCACCCTTCGATACTTCAAAGGCCAGATCAGACCCGGCAAGCCTTAATGCCTGCACTCTTGATACGCCAAAGTCCCGCAAAATATGAATAAAATCATGGGTATCCTGAAGAGCGAGCCAATGTTTTCTCATTCTTTCCGCTTCAATGTTTTCATCCGGAACTTCGGCAGGAAGCGGGGCATGCTCGGTTGTTTTGAGTTCAGCATACTGATTATCTGCTTTGAACCGACTGATTAATTCATCATAGGCTTCGAAATTGCTGTCATCCGTCAGATAGACTTTATGAACAGATGATCCGGAAAGATCAAAAAACTGCAGACTTTTTCGCTCGCCACGCGCAGTATTTTCTGTTACCGCAAACCCAAAATGCCAATGGCTGAAGAAAATTCTCAAATCAATTTCACGGTTAACCACCAAAGCATGACCCGGACTGACTGAAACGGCACCGAATTTACCATTTTTTTCATGTACCGCATCGTCATTGCGGGTTATGCAGAGAATTTCACCCAGTTTTGGAAGCTGTTTAATAATATTTCCCCATTCCGCTTTCAGCCTGACTGCCGTTTCACCAATACCGGTTGCAACCAGTTCTGCTTCGCTTACACCGAGATCATCGGCTGCATTTCGGATGCGGACTTTGGGGTTCTCTTCTTTATATAAATGCCATTTTTCTTTTAAATCCTGCATATAGGATGTTTCATCACTTGCCAGTGCCACGTCCATAATATTCTCCTTTATAAGATTTGGGGTTTGGTCGGCTGGCTCGCAAATTATTTTTCTAATGCGCTGGCTGGCTTAACTTTTTCCTGGTTTGTTCCTAATTCTCTATTTTGTTAAGATCAGTTTATTTTGGGATGTTTTTCGCAGACGGTATTCGACATCTCCATGAACGATAATGATCTCATTTCGCCCCTGAAGCAGCTTGCTGCTGTCACACCGGCCGGTAGCGTCAATCTTACCTTGTACAGGTTCTTTAGGTGGTAGATTTATTTCATCAATCATATCCTTCCCTTTCCACTAAAACTGGTGTGATAAATTGAATTTGAAACTTCGGCCCGGCTGGTGAATAACGGTTGGGTGGATCGAATAATCTTCATTGAACACATTATCCAGCGCAATACTAAAGACAGTATTCTGCAATGCACCATCCACGGGTGACCAGCTTGCAAACAAGTCAACCGTCTGATAGCCGTCAGTTGTCACGCTTTCGGCCGGCACATCGATTTGAGCGGCCGTGATGGTAACGCGGGTGCCCGCCCTTAAACCTATATCCTGGAATTTTCCGGTCAGGCGAATGGTCATGCTATCGGGTGCAATTGAAGAAAGCCCTTCATCCGTCAGAGGGTTCCTGCCGTTTGCCGTAAAGCCGCTTATGCTAAAAGTGATATACTCGTTGTCATAACGGATATCCCCTTCAAACCCGTCAATTTTAGCCTTTCCATTCACATTCTGAGTGGTTCCATAGAATGTCATAGGGCCAAATGGCGGTATAAATTCAGGTGCCTTCATTGGATCAACGTAGGATACGACCGTATCAACAAAATTATTAACGTCCGTATTAAAATAGTTGGCACTTAGAACAAAGCTGTCCCCGGCATTAATCAGGTCAGACTGCCTGAAGCGGAAGCCTGCTTCCCATGATTTGGCCTGCTCCGCCATTAGAAGAGGCGTCGGCTCAAACTCATTGACGACAAGCGTGCCAGGGCCAAAGCCTTCAGGCACAGAAAAATGGATGCCATCATTATATAGTTCGGTTAGCGTTGGCGCGCGAAACGCTTCAGAATAACTGCCCCAGAAATAAAGCTGATCGGTGGGATTTAGTCCTATTGAAATTCGCGGTGTAAAATCACTTTCAGATCTATTGTCAAAAACGTCATTTGAAGTCAGATCATAGCTGTCATATCGCACTCCTGGAATGATTGAAAGAAGTCCATCCAGCACATCTATTTCCAACTGAGTATAACCGGCAATAAATTTGCGCTCTGAATCAGGAAATTCAGGTCGGTCTACACCATCCCTTGTGCCATTCTGTTCATCCTTAAAATATTCCAGACCGTAAGTAATAGCTGCTTTCAATCGATCCGAAACCATGACCCTGCTGGTATTATGCATGTCAATTCCATAAGATTTAAAATTTGATTTGTCCGAGCGACCATCGAATAGTCGATCTTCACTTATATTAATATCCGAATAGTGAATAACGGTTTTGAAATCGACAAGATTATTATCAGGGTCATGGTAAGAATAATTTCCCCTGATGTTATATTGGGATGTGTCCCGATCAACAACAGTTGTAGGAGAGGAAACATCATCTGAAGCAGTGGGATTTAGGCCCTGACTGTCAAAAAAATCCGCATTAATTTCAAAGCGTTGAAATTCTGTCGGCTCAAACCCAAGTTTTGTATGTCCGTTAACAATCTCGTCCTGGGTATCAACAATAGGACTGCCTGAACCGTCAGTTAAGTCATCATAAACTTTCCGGTAAACGAGATTGGCCAACATATCGACTTTATTGGATTTGCCGAATATGCTGCCTGATGTAAAAAATTCATTTCCATTTGACTGATATCCGATACTGCTTCTGGCACCAATATCCTGACCCTCACGGAGAAGGTCTTTTGCCCCTTTGGTTTCAAGGGAAAGAACCCCGCCTATGGCACCGCTTCCATATAACGATGACGCGGAACCACGGATAACTTCAACCCTTTTGATCAGATCAGGATCTACGAAAAATCTTCCTCTATGAGATATATCAAAATTCTGTCTTGCTCCATCAATTCTGAGAACAAGCTGTTGGTCAGAAAAACCTCTAATTGATGGCTCTTCTGCAATCCTTCGGGCACCACCCTGCACCGATAGGCCAGGCACACCTTCCAGAACATCTGAATATGAAAGCGGTATAAACTGCTCAATTTCCTGCTGGTCAATGACCGCGACAGCAGTCGGTGTTTCAAACACGTTTCTTTCAGTTTTCGTTGCAGTAACTGTGATCACATCAACATCTTCCACAGCGCCTTCATCAGCATTCACATTTGTAGTAGTGGAAAAAGCCACCAATAATGCCAGCATAGAAACATTACTATAAAAATTCACAAGCAAACTCCTTAGTTAACCCAATTTGATTTTGGTTTACGCTTGGCTTGCTTGTCTTTGTAAATTCTATCCAGATAAGTTCCGGAATTGTTTTATCAGACAATGGCTGGCTCGGCTAATTATTAGTCAAGACGACTCAATGGACCTATATTATTAATAATGATTATTAATAGCAAGTGTTTTTGATAATTATTATCAGAGTAGGTCTAATTGAAGATTTTGCCATAAAGAATTAAATCTCAGTTTGAGCTGGTTTTAAACCGACAGATCATGATCATTCGATTTAATCGCTATTAAATTTTATTTGATAAATTTTTTTGTATGAATTGAAATTTTATATTTGAGAATTTGTTAACCATAACGATCTTTTATTATCAAATAGTTACATTAGTATTTATAAAAAACTCAACATCTTCCCCTCAATTTTTTTAGAATTTTATAAAAAATTAAATTTAATGCCTTTGACCAAATAGTTTATATGTGGTAATATTTTACGGAATGGAAAGCATATTTTTCCTCTGGTAAGAGTAAGTTGAGAAAAATAATTTTTATAAAAACAAATACAATCAGACGGGCTTATATGTTTCGGCTGGAATTGTAATTTTTAATTATTAAATAATGAAGAGTACAGAGTATGATTAACAAGTTTATTTCCGTTATTGGTGCATCTTTCATAGCATTGATTGCTTCTGGCACTATTTCTAACGCGGCAACGCTGGATTTTACGGCAAATCCGTTTATCGGCGCAAATGGCCTATTTGCTGGTACAACTTATTCAATATCTGCATCTGGCGGGGTGCTCACTGCATCACAAGGGCAAGATGGTAACAGCTGTGTAGGACTAGCCTGTCAAAATGACGGACTTGGTGTCAATAATGGTGGTGGTGATGATGACGATGATGAAATTTCATCTGATGGTGCTCAGTCTATCACAATTAATTTTGGCAAGGCGATTGGCATTAGCGGCATTACATTTCTTGATTTATTCACTGATGATGAAGGTACTTCGGCTCCTGAAGTTGCAAGAGTAACTTACAATGGCGGTTTTATGGATTTTTCTGCCGATCCTGGCGAAGTAAGGTTTGACGGCTCAAGCGGATTTTTATCTGTCACCGGACTATATCTGTTTACTGATCAACTGGTGTTCACTGTTCTGAACGGTGGCCTTCAAAGCAGGGGATATGGCGACTACGCATTAGCCAGTATTTCTGCTGTGCCTCTACCACCTGCATTATTGATGTTTGGTGCGGCACTTGGTGGCATGGGCTTCCTAGGTCGTCGCAGGAAAAAAGTCAGCTTATAAGTCGTGTAATAAGATTAAATTAACTTATTACGCAGATCAGCTTATTTAAAAATTATCAGAACCCACAGAAAATTATATTTCCCGTGGGTTCTTTTTTTGCTCTTCAAATATTTTAAATAATACAGCCATTAATGTTATTTCTTTGCCCCAATTCTGCATCGCGATTTGTTAACTACTTTTATGTTATAGTTTAATCATAAAAATATGCTCGTTTTTCAAGTGTATAAAATACCAGACGGCATGTATATAAATATGAAAAGAGAGATAATCACATAAGATGAACTTAAATACATTAAAAATTCTGTTTCTTGGCAATTGTGCAGACCCAAAAACCAAAGAGGGAATGCCGAATGTTGTGACCTCTAAATTAAGATACCATAGGGAAATTTATAAAATACTGTCAGAATTATGTGAAAAGGTCATCGGTACAAATGATGCTCAGGATCTATTTAACAAGGCAGGCGAATATGATTATGTATTTTCGCTTTTCAACCGAATGGGTTTCAGATCAAGTGAACTATATGCTTCAGCCATCTGCGAATATTTAAGAGTGCCCTATTTGGGCTCCAGCCCCGAAGTCAGAGGTGTTGCCGAGAATAAAAGTCTGTTTAAACATATTGCAAGCTCATGTGGAATAACCGTTGCCAATAGCGCAGCATTTTATCCTGGAGACGAAATAAAGAGACCGGATCAACTGAAAGCACCGTATTTTGTAAAACCCATGTCAGGCGGAAATTCTGAATGGATAAGATCCAGTTCCTATTGTGAAGACTGGCACGCCGCTCAAGAGGAGATTGACTTTCTTTTATCAAAGAATGTTCCAGTGCTCATGGAAGATTTTGTTGAAGGCATTAATTTAACGGTACCTGTGCTCGGCGGACAAAGCCCACAAGTGCTCGGTGTGGTTGAGGTCCCAACAATTGAGCCTCATAATGTTCTGACATCAGAGGAAAAATTGCAGGATCATGGGGACATGTCATTCAAGATTTTTGACAATGACAAAGTCAGAAAGACCATTACCCATCATGCCGAAGCTCTTAATAATTCACTGAGGCCGATTGACTATTTCCGAATTGATTACCGTTATAATGATAATACAGGTCAATTGACAATTCTTGAAATTAATGTGTGTTGTGATATTAGTTCTTTTGGCAGCTTTGCTTTTGCCGCTCAGGAAAAAGGGTTAACACAAAAAGATCTGGTAAAGAAAATACTGGAAATAAGTCTTTCCCGTCAGCAAACTTCAGGTGTAAATGAATAAAGTCACCCGTATCAATTTAGCAGAACTTGATCAATATATTTCCGGGAAATGTGGCGGTAAGGAATTTTATTTTGGCTGCTGGTCGCCGGATCCCCACGATTTTGATACTGGTTCTGCCCCCCGCCATTTTCAAATTGAACGCGGTAAAAACTGGATTGCGATTAGAAACGGTGCTGACACAGTTGACGGCCTTCTTTTTCCCCCTGAAAATATTGATGATCCTGATCTTATTATCTTCAGGGGATACCTTTCCGAAGCATCCATCAACACTTATACTCCGGCGGACCGAGTAAGGAAATATTGGTCAAATGAGCTCTTAAAACGCCACAATGGGATTTTCAGTGCCGTAAGAATATCAAAAGAAGGCCGTGAACTAAGCATCATAACCGATATATTCGGCATGAGCCCAATTTACATAAGAAAAATCGATAAACTCATTTTCTTTTCATCAACGCCTGCTCTATTAAGTCTGCATGACGACAAACCGAATATGATGGCCAGCTTTTTACGATTAACCAATGGGTATATTCCTGCAAGAGACACATTAAGTGAAGCGATAGAGCTAGCACAGGAAGCAAGTATCACTTCATATACAAATTCCGGCAAAAGAGTTGAAAAATGGTATGACTATGAAACCTTCCCAAAAGGTGAAGAGGCTGTATGTGATCTCTCCCTCGAATTGTCCGAGCAGAAATTGGCCACTGCCATAGAAAGATGTCAATCAGTTCATTTTGGAGATGTTTTACTGCCTCTTTCCAGTGGGTATGACAGCCGCCGGTTATTTGCCCATTTAGAGAAAAGTAAAACTCCATTCGGCGCTTGTACCGTTCAGTCATTGATGGAAAACGGATTTGATATTGAAGCCGACTGCGCGATGCAAATAGCAAAAGATTACAACATTAATATCAAACTGTTCCGGTACCCAACACCGGAAGAATGGCACAAACAGGATATTCAAAGAATTTTCAGTATGGACGGTCAATGTCAGGTTCATACCTGGTCCGTACCAATATTTACCTATTATGATAAATTTAAATGCAGTTTTTATGATGGCACCGGGGGTGATATTTTTGGCTTTAATGACTGGGTTTTTCGTGGGCATCTTGAAAAAATTATGCCTCATAAAATACCTTTGATTTTGAAAAAAGAATTTTTTCCAAAACCAGAACATATGGAAAAAATACTAAGAGAAGGAATAACTAATCAGCCTGCCGGATATAATCAGAATCTGCTGACTTTTGCCTTATGGCAAACCCGGAAAAGCTCCATATTGTGGGGACAGCAACAATCAAGGCCAGGACATATATTCCTCTATCCTTACCTTGATCTTGATTATATGGAAACCATGTTACGATTTTCACTGGAAAATAATGTAATTAACAGACCGCAGAAAGCCATTCTATACAAATACTGGCCTAAACTTGCGGCTTATCGCGGTAGCCGTGAAATGCCGGATAATGCTAAAAATTCATTGGATTTAAGAGTTAGAAATAATCTATATTCCCGGAAAAGAATTATCCAGAAAGCAATGTCCTTAAAGAGTGGCAAGAACATTGATTATATTTTTTCTTTTTATGCCAAATGCTATCTTTTTATCGCTCAATTTATCACAATCCCAAAATATCCCGGATGGTGGTTGAGGCCATCTGCTGAATTTATTTACTGGTGGAAATCACGGCCTCTGATAATTAGAACAGATAAAAAAGACTTTAAATAAGGGCGCTATGAAGAAACTGCACTTTGGGAACTGTAATCCCCTAAATTAAATTCACTTTCATCTGACTAATACCAATGTTAAGTATAATCTTCCAGATCAACTGACTGAAATTGCTGTATATGTGAATATGCATTGCAGTCACAAAAATACAGAAAGCGCTTTATGGTCAGACAAAATCAGTATTCAGGTAATATTGCTCAATTTAAAGGGCCAACAGATGCCATTCATGCTGCCCTTAATTATGCAAATCAGGGTATGGTTGAAATTGCTGAAAAAATTTGTCTTGATATCATCCAGGTCAATAAAAATTATCATCCGGCTTATCACCTGCTGGGACAGCTTGCTTTTCAACAGGGCCAAGATGCAAAAGCTGAGAAAATGTTGCAGAATGCCATATCGCTTGATGAGAATAGAGCGATATATCATAGAGATTTGGCAGAAATCATATTTTTTAGAGGCAATCCGAATAATGCCCTACATTCCATCAACAGGTCATTAAAGCTAAATCTTAATGATCCAAAATCCCACTATATTGCCGCCCTTGCGCTGAGCACATTGGGTGAAAGTATAAAAGCAATAGAGGCTTATAAAACAGCAATAAAACTCAATCCCGGTTTTGGGGCTGCCTATAATAATCTTGGCACTCAATTGGAAGCAATCGGCCATCCGGATCAGGCCAAAGATGCCTATATTCAGGCAATCAAAATCAATCCCAATAATTCTGAAGCTCATAATAATCTGGCAGTAGTTTTAATTGCCAATGGTGACATTATTAATGCCAAAAAACACCTTGAAACTGCAATTAGAATAAAACCAGCCAATATTGAAGCCCATCATAATTTATCGCCTTTAAAGAAGTATAAGAGTGACGATGAACATATAAAGCAGATGGAAAAAATTGTGCCGGATGCAAAGAGGCTATCAACCGAAAATCAGGCTCGTTTATATTTCACTCTGGGGAAAGCATATTCCGATCTGGAAAAATTTGATACTGCTTTTGAATATTTCAAGTACGGAAACAAGATAAAAAGAGCAAGTTTTCATTATGATGAAAAAGCTGTCTTCAAGCTGATGGAAAAAATAAAAAATGTATTTTCAGCATCATTTGTAAATACATTTAAAAAAGCCCCTAACGATGACCAAACAGCCGTTTTCATAGTAGGGATGCCCCGTTCGGGATCAACCCTTATAGAACAAATATTATCAAGCCATAGTAACATCCATGCAGGCGGAGAATTGACGATACTTGCCGAAATCATAAAAGAAAAAATCAATAATTTTCCATGGGAAATTGAAAAGATTGCCGAAGATGATCTTTTGGACATTGGGAAAGATTATTTAGGCAAACTAAAAGCACTTAATCCTAATGCCAAACGCATCGTTAATAAACTGCCTGCAAATTTCCATTACGTTGGATTAATCGCAAAAATTTTGCCCGGGGCACGTATCATTAATACAAAACGTAATCCAATGGATTGTTGTTTTTCCAATTACACTCGTCTGTTTCAGCAACTTTTGCCATTTGTATATGATTTAGGCGAATTGGGCCGCTATTATAACCGTTATCAGGATCTTATAGAGCATTGGCATAAAGTCCTGCCAAAACAGATGCTAATAGATGTACAATATGAAGACGTTGTTGATAATCTTGAGCATGAGGCTCGGAAACTGATCAAATTCATAGGGCTGGAATGGCAGGATCAATGTCTGAATTTTTATCAAAACAAAAGATCTGTTCATACAGCCAGCGCCGATCAGGTACGTAAACCAATTTATAATACGGCCATCGAAAAATGGCGCCCGTATGAAAAATATCTAAACCCTTTGATTGAAGCACTTAAAGCACCGGAATTATAGTAAATTAAAGATTAATAATATTCAATTTTTAAATATTTTATATATAATAAATTCGCTTTTCAAATAGATAAAATCAGGTATCATGTTATCTACATGCTAACAGTAATGAGTATTGGAGACTAACATGAGGCATTATAAACCAAATACAATTTCTGATAGGGAATTATACGAAAAACTGGATTATTATGATTATAGTGAATTTGACGATGACTATTATTTTGATTTAGTTAAAGAGCGCGATAAAAATAAGTCCAAACGTAGCCGTCCTGCAAGAAGCCGCTCCAGATATAAAAGCGCTTTTGACGATTATATCGAAGACTACTGAGTTCTTTAAATTCAGAAATTTTACCGCCAGGAAGTATCTGATTTATCAGATATTCCCTGATGGTAAGAACTTTTTAAGTAGCTGTCAGCATTTCTTTTCTTAGAACAGAAATTCCTTTTAAAATGACCTTAATAAGGTCAGTTTCTATGTCTTCCGCATAAATTATATAAGCCGGATAAATGAATTTCGGCGCCCAGTCCACATACCAGAGCTTTCCCTCTTTTACAAAACTGTCCGCAATTCTTCTCGGGAAATACCCACTGGAGGGAGAGTTGAGCAAATATTCAATGCCAAGTGTACCCAGGTCAAGTGATACCCTCGGTGTGGTCAGGTTCGGAAAATTTAGGGCATGATCACTGATAAATTCCGGTCCCCAATTAACGAAAATATAATCGTGATCAAATATATCGATCCCCTGTTCCAGCGAAGAAACCAAAACAATTTCTTCTTCAAATATCTGCTTAATTTTAAACCCTGCTCTGTGCTGAGGCCTGTAAAGGATAGCAATATCAACAGACCCTTCTGTAAGTTTCTGCATAAGGTCAGGCGAATATCCCATTTCAGTTCGGATAGCAATTTCCGGTGCATGAATGCGCATCCATGACAATAACTTTAGCAAAAAACCATCCCAAAGACTAACCTGGCCACCAATACGCAGCAGTGCTTCCATTTGCTCCCCGATACCAACTGATAACCTCGCCTCGTCCCAGATTTTTACCAATGCAATTGCATGTTTTAGAAACTGCCTGCCTGCAAATGTAAGACGCGCGCCCTGTTTGCTTCTTTCAAATAAATATGTTCCCAACTGATCTTCAAGATTTTTAATCCTGATACTCACTGTGGATTGGGTCACATAGACCTTCTCAGCCGCTGCAATAAAACTGCCCGTATCGGCCACAGCGATGAATGTTTTAATTTGAGGGATATCCATTTTACCTGAACCATATGTTATTTAAAAATCAAATAATAATATCATAAAATATTCAATTTTATAATTTTATTTACGGCATATAATTCATAATCTGATGGTCCATTAATTTAAGGAAACTGATTATGGGAAGCCGCATTTCAGACGCAAAAGAGCTTTTTAATTCAGACACATCTGCAGCAAATCAAAGGCAGATCATTTCCGACTTCGATGGTAAGTTAATTTACGGGCATGACAAAAATATTCCTGAAACTTTATCGCTCGAAGAATATCAGGCTTTAATAGAAAAAATTTATTTTAAATAATATTCTACTTATTATCTGGTTTTGCGGCTTTGCCGGACTGTGGAAGATACATTATTTTCAATATATTCTATTATTTTTTCAGCAACATTTTTTCTGGATATTTTCTCTAATCCTTCAAGACCGGGTGAGCTGTTGACTTCCAAAACTTTTGATCCAGTTTCCGTTCTTATCAAATCCACTCCGGCGACTGTCAGACCAAGGACATTTGCTGACCTGATGGCAATGGCTTTTTCATCTTTACTTAAAGCAACCCGTTTTGCTTTACCCCCAGCATGTAAATTTGAACGAAAATCTTCTGCATCAGCCGTTCTCATCATAGCGCCGACCACTTTCTTACCGACAACAAAGCAGCGTACATCCGACCCCGCCGCCTCTTTTACAAATTCCTGGGCGATAAAATGGGCATCAAGTCCCTGAAACGCACTGATCACAGCTTCCCCCGCTTTTTTTGTCTCCGCCAGCACGACACCTCTTCCCTGTGTGCTTTGTAAAAGTTTAAGCACGGTAGGAGCGCCGCCTACCAACGAAAGTAAACTGTTTGTATCTTTAGGAGAGTTAGCAAAAGCCGTTGTCGGCATAGGTATTCTGTGCCTTGCCAAAATCTGATGGGCGGCCAGTTTATCACGCGATGCCCCAATTGATGCTGCACTATTAAGACAAAATGTTCCCATAGCCTCAAACTGCCTGACAACCGCCATGCCATAAAAGGTCAGCGAAGCGCCAATTCGTGGAATGACGGCATCATAGACTGGAAGTGGTTTACCGTCATAATGAACTTCGGGATTATGACTTTGAATATTGAGATAACATCTTTTGGTATCGATGAGCTCAATAACATGATTTCTTTTTTCGGCTTCTTCCACCAGTCTTCTTGTCGAAAAATTATTTGGCTCTCTGGTGAGAACTGCAATTCTGAGTGGCCGTTTAATCGGCTTCTGTCGGGCAATCTTATCATATAAATGGTAGGACAGTTGTCCCTGAATAAAACTTTGCGTTGGCTGGACCGCGACTTCCTCAAGGGCCGTTCGTCCCAATAACATACGGTAGGCCATATTTCCGCGATTGGTCAGTGTTATTTCAATATCCCATTTTCTTTTTCCAATAATTATTGGTGTTTTAATGACATATCTTAGCTCTTTCTGGCCGTTTGAAGATGTCACTTCTCTTCTGTCTACTACCCGTGCGGAACAAAATACTTCAATATCCGGATTATCCGGAACCGGGTGAATTCCAAATCTGACAAAGGGCTTTTTTTCACTACCAAAAGGCTGAATAGAAAATGCATGTAAGGCGGATGTTCTTGCGCCGGTATCCGTTTTTGCCTTCAATGCTGGCAAACCCAATTCCGGCAAAGTCACCCATTCTTCCCATCCAACTACAATATTTTCCATATTCAATCCAATTTCCTTTATTCGTATTGGCTTCATTTAGAGGATAATTACTATTTATGTCAAATAGGCTAACCCGATAATCCTAAATATTTTTTATTCCCCAATATTGAATGGAATGATGTTTGTGCTTTATAAAAAGTAATTTCTGGACAATAATAAAAAAGAATAAATCAGGGTGAGTTCTATATGTGGAAATCAATTCTTAAACCAAAGACATGGGTCGCTAAACTGCTGCTATTGCTCGTTGTGGTCGGCTTTTTTGTTCTTGGCATTTCCGGATTTTTAGCCCCTATTCAAAACTTTCTTGATTCCGATGCGATGTCATTCCAACTCGGATCTAACCGTTATTCGGTCTATTTGCTTACCCGGGCCGCTATTATAATTGTCCTGCTTTTCTGGCTTGCCGGTATTGTCGCCGATTTTGGTGAGGGGCATATTCAGAAGCTTAACAAAATTACGGCAAGTAACCGTTCTCTGATCGTAAAGGCATTGCAGATCCTTGTATATTTTATTGCGTTTCTCGTTGCCCTTGATCTTCTTGATATCGACCTGACCGGCCTGGCTATCTTTAGCGGTGCTATTGGGATCGGGATCGGTGTGGGTCTACAGAAGATAGCTTCAAATTTTATTAGTGGCATTATTTTGTTATTTGAAAAAACTGTGGTTGTCGGCGATCTCATTGAACTTGAAAATGGCACCACAGGATTTGTCAGGCATACGGGTGCCAGATACACACTTGTTGAAACCTTCGAAAACAGGGAAATCATGATCCCCAATGAAGATTTTATTACTCACAGCGTAACGAACTGGACATATACAAACACGCTCGGCCGGGTAGAGATAAATATCGGCGTATCTTATAAAAGCGATATTAAAAAAGCATATGAACTTATGCTGGAAGCCGCAAATGAACACCCAAAATCAAGCACAGTATCACCTCCCGATTGTTTTCTTGATTCTTACGGAGATAGTGCAGTGATGTTCACCCTTTATTTCTGGGTGGATAATGTTGCAGAAGGCAGAAAAAGGCCCAAAAGTGATGTCCTATTTGCCATATGGGATAAATTTGCAGAAAATAATATCGAAATTCCATATCCACAAAGGGATGTATATGTAAAGAATTTAGGTGAGTTAAAATGACGAAAACTATGTTGCTCGCTTATGATTTTGATGGCAAAGGCGGTGGAAGTGCCATTGATGATATTAAAGTTGCCAGCCAGAAAATCAAGAATGCGCAATTGGCCTGGGTTCATCTTGATGCTCGTAATCCCCAGGCGCGTGAGTGGCTTGAAAATGAGCTTTCCTATCTTGACCCGTTTGTCGTATCTGCATTACTGGCTGAGGAAACCCGCCCTCGTATTACCGAAATCGGTGACGGGGCCATTATTATATTGAGAGGCGCGAACCTCAATCTGGATGCTGACCCCGAAGACATGGTTTCAATCAGAATGTGGGTCGACAAACACAGAATTATTAGCGTTCAGAAACGGCAGCTTAAAGCCATTCTTGATATTAAGGAAAGAATTGAGAATGGCCGTGGTCCAACCGATGCCGGGCATTTTGTAACTATGCTGATTACACGCTTATTTGAACGCATTGAACCGGTAATTACTGAACTGGATGAACGGACAGACGATATTGAGGAAAAAATTCTGGATGATCCTGATTTATCGTTAAGGGAAAATATCATCGACATAAGGCGAAAAGCCATTATCTTCAGACGCTATATGGCACCACAAAAAGATGCTATTGGCCAACTGAGAATTTCTGAGATGGAGTGGCTAACTACATCGCAAAAACGCTACTTATACGAAAATTATGACAATGTCTTACGCCATGTAGAGGATCTTGATGCAATTAGAGAGCGGGCACAAATCGTAAAAGATGAACTTGCAAATATGTTATCGGACAGACTGAATAAAAATATGTATGTCCTTTCGGTTATCGCCGCCATTTTCCTGCCGCTAGGGTTTCTGACCGGATTATTGGGCATTAATGTAGGGGGAATTCCGGGTGCCGATTATGCCTATTCCTTCTGGATATTCTGCGCAATTTTAGCTGCCATAGTTGTTGGGCAAATAATCGTATTTAAGATTCAGAAATGGTTCTAAAGAACAGTTGAATGCTTTATGAGAAGCAAAACTCTAATCACAAAACACTCAAAAAAAGAAATAAGATAAATGTCATTTTTTATTGAAAAGCTGAAAGCAGACTATGGAGAAAAAGCAGTCCTGACAGGGGACAGCATTTCAAACCGCGCAAGCAGTTATTGGGATGCCACCCCGATTACTGCCAAGGCCGTTATCAAGCCAACTTCTACTGCACAGCTTTCCGAGATAATAAAAAAATGCAATGACGTAGGTCAGATAATTGTAACCCATGGCGGCCTGACAGGATGCGCAAAAGCCGCCGACGCAACATTAGATCACGTAATTATTTCAACAGAACGGATGACCGCGATCGAGGAAATTGATGAAATAGGCGGCACCGTTACTGTTGAAGCAGGAGCAATTCTGGAAAATGTACAAAAAACCGTCGCCGAAAAAGGGTTCTATTTCCCTCTTGATCTTGGCGCAAGAGGAAGCTGTACTATCGGTGGCAACGCCGCAACCAACGCAGGTGGAATTAATGTGATCCGTTATGGCATGATGCGAAATCATATTCTCGGGCTTGAAGCCGTGTTGGCAGACGGCACTGTAATTTCCTCCATGAATAAGGTAATCAAGAACAATGCGGGGTATGATTTAAAACAGCTTTTCATTGGTTCCGAAGGCACACTTGGAATCATCACCAAAATCATTGTCAAACTTGAAACGGCGTCAACCAACTGTCAGACTGCCCTGGTGGGATTAGATAGCTTTTCTTGCGTAATCCGTTTTTTAAACCATATGAAGAAAAAAGCCGGACCCCGATTAAGCGCCTTTGAGGTTATGTGGGGCAATTATTTTCAGGCAGTGACAGGTCCGGATGGCCACAAGGCCCCAATGAGCCGAGATCATCCTTATTATGTAATTACCGAATGTACAGGGACTGACGTGCAATCAGACAACAATATTTTCATGAACTCCTTAGAAAGTGCTATGGAGGAAAATATTATTATCGATGCCATCATTCCCAAGTCAGAACAGGAACGAAAATCCATCTGGATTGTCAGAGAAGGTTTTGAGCCAATATTAAGGAATTTCCCTTTATTTTTATATGATGTCAGTCTTCCAATTAAACATATGGAAAATTATATTGAACAGGTACAGCAAAAATTTTCATCGACCTGGCCGCAGGCAAATTGTTACGTCATCGGTCATATCGGCGATGGTAACCTTCATTTGATGATTTGCCCGAACACGGGTGATGAAAGCCTGCATGAACAATCCAATGCGATCGTCTATGATCCGCTTAAAACAATAGGAGGGAGCGTCTCAGCAGAACATGGTATCGGGAGGGAGAAAAAAGCCTGGCTGGCTCATAGTCGGTCACAGGAAGAAATTGCCCTGATGAAGCTGCTCAAAAAAACCATGGATCCGAAAAATATTTTAAACCCGGGCGTAATCTTTTAAACAGTATCAATTTAGTATATGATTGCGATTCTATCGCAAAATAATAGAATTATTTTCTATAATAAAGGGGAGACGGATCATGGATGAATTTGATAAAAAGATTTTAAAATGTCTGCAGGAAGATGCCACCATCTCAACCTCTGCACTTTCTGAAAAAGTCGGCCTATCCACGACGCCATGTTGGCGGCGGGTACAGATTCTTGAGGAAAAAGGCTATATCGAAAAACGGGTCGCACTTGTCAATAAGAAGAAACTCAATCTGGGTCTGACTGTCATTGTAAATATAAAAACCAGTCAGCATTCAAAAGATTGGCTGATTAAATTTCGAAACTCTCTCATCCACATTCCGGAAGTGGTTGAAATTTTACGCTTAAGCGGCGAAACAGATTACTCGCTAAAAATACTGGTGCCGGATATGTCAGAATATGACAGGGTCTATCAGGATATTATTTCAAAAATTGATGATCTTTACGATGTCAGCTCCAGCTTCGTAATGGAAGAAATAAAAAGTACGACAAAACTTCCGCTAAATTACGTATAAGAAGGCTTATTTTTCATAATATTGCCTAATTAATGTAAATTTATACTATTATTATAATTTATATTAATATATTTTTTCTAGAAAATCGCAAATTTTATTGAAGAAAGCAAAAATCTTTTCTTCCGCACATGCTATCTTTCCTAAACTAAATATAGGACAAACAATAAGGATAACAGACATGCGATTTTCTTTTACCGAGCACCCTGCTTCAGTTGGCGAAACATATTTCGGACATCTATTATCCGCACTCTCATTCTGTGGTAAACTGACACTGGCACTTCTTGCCTGCCTGACCCACGCTTTTTTTCCATTTCTGTTTGAAAAAACGGGCAGCAGAATAATCAGCCAGTTGATGGATGATATGGTTCATAATCGGGATAAAAGGGACCCTTCAAAAAGTATCTCCGGTGCATTTGAACAAACAGAATCTGCTTAATGATATATTTCATTAAATGAAATTTTATGAGGTCTGCATAATACAGGCCTCATGAGTGAAAGTTTATATGCAGGTGCATTAAGCCTTAATAATTTTCGTTATGATCAGCCCAACAACAAGTGAAGGGAAGAAATAAATTATTCCTTCACTTCCAAGCAGTACGGACGTTAATGACGGCCCCGGACAAAATCCGCCAATACCCCATCCAATTCCAAAAATTACAGAACCGATAATAAGGTTTTTATCAATATCTTTGCGGGTCGGTATGTGAAATGCATTGTCAAAAATAGGCGTTTTACGTTTCAACACAAGTTTATACCCGGTAAATACAACTATAATTGCACCGCCCATGACAAAGAGAAGGCTGGGATCAAACGTACCAGCTAAATCAAGAAAATTTAATACTTTGGCAGGATTACTCATACCCGAAATTATAAGGCCCAGTCCAAAAATCAAACCGGCAATCAAAGCAGAAATAATTTTACCCATCAGAATGCCCCTTCAATAAGATGGCGGATGATATAAACGGTTAAAAAACCGGATAACATAAAAGACACCGTTGCCAGAATGGATCTCATGGATAGGCGCGAAATGCCGCAAACGCCATGGCCACTGGTGCATCCACTACCAAGGCCGGTTCCATATCCAACGAGCAGACCTGCTGAGATCATGACAATTTTACTGTCAGATACAACCTGCTCAATATTTTGACCGGTAACGAGCTTAACCAGAATGGGAGAAATAATAATGCCAAAAATAAAGGCTGCCCGCCAATCCAGACCTTTGGTTTCGGTCCAGGGTGGCAAGAGCCTGCCTAAAATGCCACTGACACCGGCTATACTGCCCTGGAATAGCATTAGAAGCACAGCGGAAAGCCCGATCAACGCACCGCCTATGAATGACGCAAAAGGTGTAAATTCTGTCATAATTAACCTCTCTAGTTATGAAATTTAATTTTTCCAATAAATCAGACGACTACAGAAAAATTTTGTACTACTCTAACATAAATTAAACCTGAAAAGAGCATATTTAAATGAAAGATGGCCGAAATTTATTTAAAGTTGATAAAAAAAATCCTGATAAAAAACAGCTTTTTATAGATGCAACCATCTGCTCACTGGCAAATTTTGGGTACAAAAGAACGACTGTACGTCGAATTGCTGGCTACGCTGGCGTGGCCCCTGGACTACTGACCCATTATTTTAAAGGCAAAGAAGAGCTCATTGCAGAAAGCTATAAATATTTTTCAAATTTATTCCTGGAAGAATTTAAGGCAAAAATTGCTGCCATGGATACAAACCCCCTGAATGCGTTAAAAGTATATATTGAGAGCACTTTTGCCCCTGATGATGTCGACCCAAAATATTTAAGAGTATGGCTTGCCTTTTGGGCGATTACATTAAGCGAACATGACCTGAGGATTGCGCATAAGGAAATGTATCAACAATATATAGATGCAATAGAATCTATTCTTAAAACAGCGTACAGACAGCAAAAATTTTCTTTAAAAGGGCGTGATACCTGGTCTCTGGCAATTGGTATTTATGCCTTGCTTGATGGACTTTGGCTTGAATGCTGTCTGGATCCTGAAGGCTTTTCGCAAAGAAAAAGCCTAGATACTGCCTATCAGTTTATTGAAAGCTCAACAGGCCTTATAATCAGTGGCTGATAATCATTAGTCCATAATACATAAGTCTAGAAATCATCTGGTGGCGTTTTTGTTTTTCTGGGTGGGTTCCAGGCAGGACCACCCATGACCGTACATTTTGCCCAACGCCGGTTCCATTTAAGCTCTTTTTTATAATAAATCTCCGCCCAGATAATATCCCCCACTTTACCATGGGGCATATCTACAAACCCGAGAGCAATATTTTTCTTTGCCGACGGTGCCCACGCCGCACTGCTGACATAGCCTATATTCTTGCCATTTTCCCTATCAAAAAGATAAGCATTACACGCCGTCTTATTCCCTTCGACATCCAGCCTGACAAAGCGGTACCTTGAGCCTTGCTGTTTTTCCTTTAACAAAGCACGTCTTCCGTTAAAAACCACTCCCTTATCCAGTTTCACGAGCCAGTCCAGGCCCAGTTCGAACGGTGATTTGGCATGTCCCGGACGCACCGTTTCATTGGCGGGCGAAAAATCAACATTGGCCGCAATAAGACCGGCCTCAATCCTGGCTATCTCAAGGGCATCGCCACCTATCGGACGGATATTATAATCCTTTCCCGCTTCAAAAATAGCATCCCAAAATGGCTCGGCCTGCTCATTCTTCATCCAGATTTCATAGCCCAGATCGCCAGTATAGCCGGAACGGGATATCATCACCTCACCACCCGGAAACTCGAAATGACGAAGATCAAACATCTTCATGGTCTCAATATCCTTAAACCCCATATTTTTAAGGATTTTACAGCTGATCGGACCCTGGAAGGAAAGGGCAGCAATCTCGTCCGATACTTCTTCAAATTCAATATCAAAGCCAATGGCATTCCGCTTCAAAATTTCCATCTGCCTTTGTTGAGCACATAACAGATATTCATCTTCCGTCACCCGGAAAACGGTTCCATCATCAATCACCATCCCTTCGTCATCACACCAGACTGTATAAGCAACCCGACCGACGCGTAATTTTGTCATATCGCGGGGCAACAAGCGGTTCATATAATCAAGAGCTTCCGGACCCCAAATCCGGTATTTTGACATTGGTGTTAGATCAAATAGGCTTGCCGTATTACGAATGGCGAAATATTCAAAAGTCGTATTTTCAAGCACAGTCGGCACCGTATAGCCCGCCCACCGATGCCACATATTGACCATATCATGTTCTTTTAGTTTGCTATAAAAAGGTGAAAATTTGACAGCACTGCGCCAGTGATCCCTATCAATCTGCGTGGTCATTTCACTTCTCCCTTAAGAATTGCTCTCGCAGCATTACGCCCGGCAGCGCCCATGACACCGCCGCCCGGATGAGCCCCGGCCCCGCAAATGTAAAGCCCGTCAAGCGGCAACGCATATCTTGATGCTTCCGGAACCGGGCGAAGCATTAGCATCTGGTCAAGGGTCAGTTCTCCATGGTGCCAGTTACCACCGACCATTCCGAAGCGATCTTCCAGATCTTTAGGCGTTAAAATTTCCGCATGTTCTATCTGCTCCCTGATATCTGGTGCATATTCAGCTATTCTTTCGATACAGCTTTCAAGAAATGCTGTCTTTGCCTCCACTGTCCAGCCGCCTTTCAGGGCATAGGGCGCATATTGAACGGATGCACTTAAAACATGGCCATTGTCAGCGATGCTTTTATCAACCAATGACGGAATTGATATTTCCATCATCGGGGAAGGGGAAACTTCACCATATTTTACATGGTTAAAGGCCCGTTCGACATCCTCCTGATCAGGAGCAATCAGCAGGCGATTGACCAGATCTTCTTTCGAAAGTCCTTTAAAGTCGGGAAGAGCATGAAGGGCTATATGTAATTTTGCCGTTGCCCCGCGCATGCGGTAATTGGTCATACGAAGCACAAAATCAGCTTCAAAATGTTTTGTTCCGACCAAATCAAAAACAGTTGTATTGGTATTGGCATTGGAAATAACCATATCAGAACTGATGACCTCACCACTTTCCAATGTCACACCTCTGACTACACAATTTTCAACATTTATCTTCTGCACCCTTGCGTCCGTCCTGACTTCTACGCCTGACGCAATGGCTGAGGCGGCCATGGCCTTGCTCACGGCACCCATTCCCCCTTCCGGAATATGCAGCGCCCCGCTATCGCCAGCGGCATAGCGATAAAGAAAATTAAGAAAATTACCCGGCGAATAAGGGCCTGTATGGGTTCCCAGCACTGCATCAAAGGATAATGCGCCTTTCAGCTTATTATTTTCAAATTCGTCATTCAGCACATCGCGGATATTCATTCCTATCATTCGAAGCAGTTCTGACATTTTTTCCGCGCCAAGCCCGACCCTAAGCTTCCAACCAAGCTTCATGGCCACCAGTTTGTCATCCCAGTCCGGATTAAAAATATCAATCGGCGGACTATCAATCAAGTGCCCCAGCGTTTTCGCATAATCATGGATAAGTGCCATAAATTTTTTATAGGCATCCGCTTCCTCTTTCGTGATGCCACCACCTTTGGCGGAGTTTTTAGTGAGAAACAGATGATCGCCATCTTTATCAAGTGAAATAGTTGACAGATCTTTTGCTGCTAATTTTAGCCCATGCGCCGAAAGATTTAAGTCTTTTAATACTTGATTATTAAGTTGGTTAAGATAATGGGCACATGCAGAAACCCGCTTGCCGTAACATAGATCGCTTGTTACTGCGCCGCCACCAACCTGGCTGTTCGCCTCAAGCACAATTACATTCTTACCGGCTTTTGCCAGATAAGTTGCACAGACCAGCCCGTTATGACCGCCGCCGACAATGATGGCATCATATTTATTTTTTACGCTATCAGTCATCGCCTTCATCCTCCGGCACGGTGGTGCTTACTTTCATATCCATGAGTATTTCCCGGGCCGCATTGGCACCGGGTGCCGCCATAACGCCGCCTCCCGGATGGGTGGAGGACCCACACATATACATGCCATTTACCGGGCCACGATACTGTGAATATCCGGGAAATGGCCGGTTAAACATCAGCTGGCTTAAGGATAATTCCCCCTGGAAAATATTACCGCCGGTCAGACCGATTTCTTCCTCAATTTTACTGGGAGTTCTGACCTCAACATGCTCAATCAGGCTTTTAAAATTCGGGCTATATTTGGCAATGGTATTGATAACTGTTTCGCCAAACTGTTTTATCAAATCAGGTGTCCAGTCCTGACCGTTGACTTTTTCAGGACAGTATTGAACAAAAACCGACATAAAATGTTTGCCCGGTGGTGCCATTGTCGGATCCGTAAGGGACGGGATAAGGACGTCAAGATAAGGGCTTTTTGACCAGGTTCCGCTTTTCCATTCGTCGTAGGCACGCTCATACGCTTCCATATTGTCAACCACATGGAAATCACCCTGAATAAGCTTGCTGTCTTTTGGAAGCGCCGAAAATTCCGGAACGCCGTTTAGTGCAATATTCAGTTTGCCGGACGAGCCACGGATTTTGAACCTTTTAGCGGCTTTCACCACTTTTTCCCCCGCATCTTTCGGGTCCATAATGCCAAGAAATGTCCGCTTGGCATCAAGGTTTGAAACAACGCGGTCCGCCTTTATTTCCTCACCATTTTCAAGTCGCACCCCAGTAACCTTGCCGTTTTTCACCGTGATCTGCTCAACGCCGGAACCCGTTCTGATTTCACCGCCATGTTCCTGAAAAGCGCCGGCGAGTGCTTTTGCCACTGCGCCCATACCACCACGCGCAAACCCCCATGCCCCGGTTGCCCCGTCCACATCGCCCATATAATGATGCAGAAGCACATAAGCCGTCCCCGGCGAATAAGGCCCCAGATTTGTTCCAACAACCGCAGAACCCGCCTTGTGTGCTTTAATCAGGTCAGAGGTAAAAAACTGATCAACAAAATCACCAACGCTGATCGTAAAAAAGCGCATAAAGTCATGCAGATCTTTAGGACCCAGTTCACCGAATTTTTTAGCAAGGAACCGAAGCTCATCCAGATCACGAATTTTAAAGCTGGTCGGGTCAGGCGGTGTACGAAGGAGAAGCGGTCGGATAAAACGGCACCATTTTGCCATTTCGGTATAGTAACGATCATAGGCATCTACATCGATCGGACTGTGGCGCTGGATTTCACGGCGCATCACATCATGATCACTATAACTGCCAAGATAATCACCACAGTCGGTGAGTGAAAACCCACCATTATAGGTGACAACCTGAAGCCCGTGTTTACCCAGGTTCAGATAACGGTAAATTTCCGGTCTGAACAGGCTACAGACATAGGAACAGTTTGAATACATCCAGTCCTTATGAAGGTTACGGCTGACCGACGCGCCACCAATATAATCATTTTTTTCGACCATCAGGACATCAAGCCCCGCTTTTGCCAGAAACGCCGCATTGGTCAGGCCGTTATGTCCCGCACCAATAACTATCACATCATATTTTTTCATCGCTTCGTTTCCCTTAGCAGGCAACCCTTCAAGAATCAGCCCTTGATTTATTTTAAAATATGCCAACTGAATATTTAATTGTCCAGCATTAAATGAATGAATATATATTCAGTAAATTTAATCAACCTATTATATTGACTAATGTTTTTAATATTATAAAATGCCACTAATTAAACATAAGAGATTCCAGAATGGCCCTTGCCAAAATTAACTCAAAAAGACGTGTCGCCAAAAATGTACGACGTCGTCAGCTAATCGAAGCTGCCATTCAATCGATTGCCAAACGGGGGCTGAGTGACACAACGTTATCCCATGTTTCAAAGGCAGCCGGCCTCAGTCAGGGAATTGTTAATCTCCATTTTACGAGCAAAGAAAACCTGCTCAATGAAACATTGAAACATTTGCGCCTCGAATATGAACAAAATTGGCGAACCGCGCTTGAAAAGGCCGATGATGATCCTGCATATAAGCTTGCTGCCCTGCTCAGGTCTGATTATCAGGCAGCTGTTGCAGATAATAAGAAGTTGGCCGTTTGGTTTGCTTTCTGGGGAGAGGCGAAATCAAGACCTGTCTATAAAAAAATAAGCCAGGAAAGAGTGACAGATTATACGGACACACTTGAAAATCTGCTGTATGATCTCGTGACTGATGGAAACTATCAGGATATTGATGTTTCTCTTTTAACAAAAAGCATTGTCGCTATGGCCGATGGGCTTTGGCTTAATATTCTTATTTCCAATCAGGAATTTAAACGCCAGGATGCGGAAAAGGTGATGATGCAGTATTTAAGACAAATCTTCCCGCACCATAAAAGCGCCTTTTTATAATAGTGCTTTAAATACTTTTTTATTGCGCAAAATAAATTGCAAAATTTAATATCGCCTTTTATTGTACAATTGTACAATAAAATACCAATGGAGCAATCAATTCGAATGGGTGCCGATAAATCAATTTGCGATCTGATCAAAGATTATAAGCCAGGTTACTCGCTGGAACAGAATTTTTATAAGAATCCCGAACTTTATGAAAGGGAACTGGAAAAAATTTTTTTCCAAAACTGGTTCCTTGCCGGTCACACATCACAAATCCCAAATCCGGGGGATTATTTTCTAGTCGAATTTGCAAATGAATCAATCATCTTATGCCGTAACAAAGAAGGAAAAATTAAAGCCCACTTAAATGTATGCAGGCATCGTGGATCACGTGTCTGCCTTGAGAAAAAGGGTAACGCAAAAAACTTCACCTGCCCATATCACGCCTGGAGTTATGATCTCAATGGAAATCTGATTGCCGCACGCATAATGGCGGACGATTTTGAAAAAAGTGAAAACGGTCTTCATAAAGTCCATGTCGAACTTGTGGGTGGGCTTATTTTTATAAGTCTGGCAAAAAAACCTCTTTCACTAAATGCCATGAGGGATGACCTAAAAGACATGTTTAAGCAGTTCGGTTTTGACAATATGAAACTGGCCCAACAAACATGCTATCCGGTAAAATCCAACTGGAAACTGGCTGTCGAAAATTATCAGGAGTGTTATCACTGCGCCCCTTCGCACAAAGACTTTGCAAAAATACATTCAATGGCCCAAAATCCTGAAAAGTTCAGAAAACAGAAAGAAGCCTTAAAAGAAAATCCTCCAAGTAATGTGAGAACCAAAGCCTCATCCTACTATTTCGATCTCGCCATTCCCGGGGAGGAAGGATATCAGTATGACCGAAATCCCCTTCTTCCTGGAAAAAAGAGCGGAAGCAAGGATGGTAGCCCTGTTGCCCCGTTACTTGGAAACCTTGAGAAATATGACGGGGCTGCCTCTGAATTTCTGGTTGGCCCCGTTACTTTTTTCCTGATTTATGATGATCATATGATTGGCTATCGGTTTCTGCCCGTCTCAATTGATGATTGCATATGTGATTTATTCTGGTTTGTACGCGCCGACGCGGAAGAAGGAAAAGATTATAAGCTGGAAGATTTAACCTGGCTCTGGCATGTGACAATACTGGATGACGAAGAAATTATTGTGAATAATCAGAAAGGGGTTAATTCAAAATTTTACAAGCCCGGACGTCTTTCAGAAATGGAGTATTTCCCGCAACATTTTCTGAATTGGTATCTGAAGGCTATTTCGTAGTTTTTTAGATATCTGAAATCACTCTTTTAAGCGACGGATAGATTTTTTCAAAAAGCTCTGCATCACGTTGCTCATCACGCTCTTCAGGATTACTGACCATTGTTTTTAAGGCATTTAACGCGCCAAAAACTTCTTCAGCTTCAGGCACCGTATCAAATTCACCTGAAAAAATTTTCCGAAGCCATTTGCAGATACGTGTAACACGTGGCCAGCCAAATGTTGAGGCCTCAGATTCAAGATTATAGGCCATCAACACAGCGTCCTGACGATTATTTTGCCGGATCGCAATCTCCAGTTCCCTGATTCTTTGTTTCAGTTCTGCAGCAAATTCAAGTCCTGCTTTTTCCACTGCACTATTGGCGCGGGCTAGCATTTGTTCTTTATCTAAGCGCTCATTCATTTAATTATCCATAGCTTTTTTTAATTTATCCAAATTTGCCCCGCGACGATCATTTTCCCCGTTCCATTCTGAATTGTTTTCTTTATGACGGCGACGATTTGGCCCGATAAAATCTTCTGATTGAATAAATTCTCGCTTACGGTTTATTGCACTATCCAATTTTTGAAGCACTTGTGCCGGCGAAAACGGTTTGCTTATAACTTCTGTAACACCGGCATCTCTTGCCAAAATAACTGATTTTATATCTGTGACACCTGTTTCCAGAATGATTGGTAATTCCGGATCATTCTTTGTTCCGGGCTTGGTTCTTATTTTTTTTATAAAGTCAAGGCCCGCTCTTTTATTCATCATAAAGTCGACAAAAATACAGTCAACGTCGATATTGTAGAACTTTTTCTCTGCATCATCGAGATCATCACAGAGTATTATTCTTTTTGCGCCAAACGCCTCTAAAATAGAGAATAATGTCTTTGCAATAAATGAATTATTATCAGCAATAAGGATCGTTAAATCTGAGATTTCAGTTTTCCCCATATTAATTTCTGTCCATCTTAAAATTACGGCATCATCTTTAATCACGGCCTATTTTACTTACAAAGTATAAATAGAAGGTTACATTTTAAGCAATTTAATTATTTTTGGAAAAAACAGATAAAAATTCTTATCTTAATTCAGACTATATGATCATAAATTTTCGAAAGCTGGCTTCCCCCTTCAAAGAAAAGCTCTCTTAATTTATTCAATGGCACTGAATTAACAGTGCTGAGCGGTAGCGGTAAATCACGGGAGACAACACGCCCCAAAAGATAATCTGCCATAACCCGCCCAAGCGCCGTACCCGGTGCAATACCCCGACCGCTGAAGCCTGAAATACTATAAAGCCCTCTTCCCAGATCATGAATGTTGGGCACATATTTTTCCGAGCAGGCAATGCGGCCTGACCATTTATAGGTCCAGTTTACAGGGCCCACTTCCGGGAAAGTTTCTTTGATAATTTTGTCGGCCCATGAGCTGAGGAGCGGTGCATTTTCACTATAAATATTGCCAATGGTGCCGATAATTAACCTGCCGGCGGCATCCGTCCGGAAAGACCGCATCACCAGACGCGTATCCCAGGTTCCGTTTTTTCCGGGCAGGAAATGAGCAAGCCGTTCATCGCTAAGCGGGTCTGATGCCATTTGTGAATAATACATCGGGGTAAAAGACGATCTGATGATCGGATAAATATGTTCAAGATAAGCATTGGTTGCCAGCAATACCCGATGCGCCCTGATAAATCCTTTAGGCGTTTTTAAATGCCATTGGCCACGCTTGAACCGAAGGCTTAATACCGGGGATGATGTGAATATTTTTGCACCCGCTTTTTTTGCAGCTCTCATGAGCCCATGACAATATTCAAGGGGTTGAATGGTGCCTGCCCGCATATCATGAATTGCCCCCAGATAGTTTTCTGCTGCAGTTAATTTAAAGGTAGCCGCCTTATCCAGCAGCATGACACTTCCACCACGGGCATTAATCTGCCACGCTTTTTCTTCCAACGCCTTTAAACCTTTTTCATCATGAGCCAGATGTAATGTTCCGTTCCGTACTGCATCACATTCAATTTCATGTTCATCAATCAGATCATGAACCAGGTCAGGGGCGCGGCTCAGGAACTGATTAAGGGCCGCACCGTGGCGTTTGCCAATAGCTTTTTCCACATCTTCCGGATTTATCCATAGTCCCGCATTGGTCAACCCAACATTTCGGCCGGACCCGCCAAAACCGCTATATTCTGCTTCTACCACGGCCACATCCGTTCCTGCTTCCGCCAGCCTAAGGGCAGCAGAAATACCCGTAAAGCCACCACCAATAATTGCCACATCAGCTTTTTGATCATGACTGAGTATATTTGTCTCAAGCTTTGATGTCCTTGAAAGTGACCAAAGAGAATTATTTACTTGTTGTGTCATATGGTTTTACGGCATTGTTGTTGAAAATTATTTTGTAATATAAATCAAAAATAAAAGGATAATAAGTGAAATATTTTGGTGCTGAAGAACTCTCCTGCCTTCTACCTTATGACGAACTCATTCGTGCATTAAGGGACGGATTTAAGCAAGGCGGGGAAGTCCCCTTAAGACACAGTCATCAAATTACAACGAAAAGGGGCACGGAAAATAGCCTGCTGCTTATGCCCTGCTGGCAGCGGGGCGGTATGATGGGCTTAAAAATGGTGATGGTTTGCCCGGAAAACCATCAGATCGGACTTGAAAGCGTCCAGTCAACCTACATTCTTTCCGACGCCACAACCGGCGAAGTGAAGGCCATAATGAATGGGGACGAGCTGACCGCCCGACGAACGGCTTGCGCCTCTGCACTGGCTTCAAGCCTGTTGTCTAACCCAAAGTCTGAAAGTCTGCTGATGATGGGTACCGGGAAAATAGCCTCTCACCTGATCCGCGCCCATCAAAAGGTGCGTGAACTTAAAAACATATATATCTGGGGGCGGCGATTTGAACAGGCGGAAAAGCTTGCACAAAAACTTTCAATTAACCCTTCTGTTAATATAGAAGCTGTTAACAACCCCGAAAAATACGCCGACATATCCGATATTATATCCTGCGCGACCCTGGCGAGAGAGCCAATTTTAAAAGGAAAATGGCTAATAGAAAATAAACACAGGCATATCGATCTTGTCGGGGGATATACCTATGATATGCGTGAAGCTGATAATGATATAATAGCCTCATCAAATATTTATGTAGATACATTTGACGGCGCACTTTCAGAAGCGGGAGACATTTTACAGCCGATCGATCAAGGCATTATAACAAAAAATGATGTAAAAGATGACCTGTTCGGAATGGTCAAAGACACATTTAAACCTGATTACACAAAATCCAACACGCTTTTTAAATCAGTCGGTACAGCGCTTGAGGATCTGATAGCGGCCAAGCTTGCCTACCAGAAAACAAACCTCAAATAATATTGATCTTCATTTTAATTAAGAGTATCACTTAAGCCAGATGGTGCCCTTCGGGGGTAAAAGGGAACACGGAATGCCGTGACTGTACCCGCAACTGTGATTGGAGTGCTCGGTTTCATAAGCCACTGAAAATTTCGGGAAGGCGAGACTGAGAGAGTATCCATAAGTCAGGAAACCTGCCGTCTGATCGCCATACCTATTTACCGGGTCAGTGAATGGAGCGGAATTTCCGTACGGGTGATATCACTCGCTTTGTACGGGAGGCATCACATTCATCCTCAAGTATAGAGCAAAATTTATACTTTATGAGGATATCATTATGAAAAAATCAATTATATTAAGCGGGGTCAGTCTTACGGCCTTCATCCAATCTTTCCCCCTATACGCAGCAACGGCAGAGGACGTGATTGTCACAACAGCAACACGTTACGACAAACCGCTATCAAACATCGGCAGCAGTATTTCTGTGGTTTCAGCGGAGGATATTGAAATTGCACAAACCGTATTTTTAAAAGACATTCTGACAAAAATACCGGGTGTAACTGCAACTCAGAACGGTTCTTTTGGTGGTGTTTCGTCGCTCCGTATTCGCGGAACGACTGAAGTCGTTGTTCTAATGGACGGTGTTCAGATCAATGATGGTGCCTCCCCCGATGGCCGTGCCAATTTCGCAAATTATGATGTCAATGCCATTGAACGGATTGAGGTACTTCGTGGACCACAGTCACTTTTATACGGTTCGGATGCAATGGGTGGTGTGGTTAATATCATTACAAATTCAGGAAGTGATGGCCTTGGCGGTGGCGCCTTTGTGGAGGGCGGTTCCTATACTACCTTTAACGGTGGCGCCAATATTCATGGTGGCGACAAAAAACTTCATTTTAATTTTGCGGCCCGTGGTATTACCACGGACGGCATTTCAAAAGCTGATGAAAATAACGGCAATATGGAAGCTGACGGTTTTCATAACATATCCCTTAATTCAAAAGTGGGTAGTCAGTTGACCGACAATTTTTCAACTGAATTTATCGGGCATTTTTCCAAAAGCCGTAATGAATTTGATGACTATCTGCCACCCTTTTACACACTTCAGGATGCGGATAAGGTTGATCACACCACAGAATATCTTCTGGCATCACGCAGCCATCTTGAATTGTTGGACGGAAATTTTATAAACACATTTTCCTTTCAATATTCAAACACACTACGCGAAGATGAAACAGGCAATATCCTTACTCCCCAGTCAAAAAGCAACCGGATAAATATTGATTATTTCGGCCATTACAAAATTGATGACGCCTTTGGTGTATCATTCGGCCTTCAGCATGAAGAGGTTGAAGCGGAAGCCAATAATACGGATGCCCAAAAGTTTAATATGGATAGCGCCTTTTCAGAAATTGACTGGCAGGGTATAAAGGGCCTGACCTTTACCGCCGGCGTGCGTTATGATGATCATAGTCAGGCAGGGGATACTTATACGCCGCGCATTACAGCCGCTTATTATATTGAAGAAAGCGGAACCAAAATTTTCTCAAACTGGGCCGAAGGGTTTAAGGCACCAACCATCACCCAGCTCACCCACCCGTTTAACGGCAACCTTGATCTAATGCCGGAGCGTTCAAAGGGATGGGAAATCGGTATTGAACAATCCGCTTTGGATGGAAAGGTTCTTTTGGGGGCCACCTATTTCCATCAGAATTTTAAGGATAAAATCAATTATGTCCTGATTGATCCCAACTTTTTTATCTACCAGTATCAAAATGTTGATAAGGTCATATCAAAAGGTATTGAACTTTCATTGAATGCCGAGCTGAATGACACAATATCAGTATACGCCAACTATACGTATACCGACAGCAAGGACATAGGTCTTGGCACACAATTACTGCTGGTTCCAAAAAATACGGCTTTTGCTGAGATTATCTGGTCACCGCTTGAACCGATGAAGCTTGGTTTAAGTGCCACTTATACGTCTCGCACAGAAGATTTCTCTGCTTCACTGGAGAGCTGGACAAGGTTTGACTTCCGGGCCTCTTATCAGCTTACTGAAATGCTGGAACTATATGGCCGGATTGATAACCTGTTTAACAAAGAATATCAGCAGGTATTTGAGTATGGCACACCGGACAGATCAGGTTATATTGGAGCACGGGTAAAGTTCTAGGGGATATAATAATGGACGCAGTCGCAAAAATCAGATGTGTTATTTTCGCTGTACTTTCTGCGACTGCAACTTCCTGTTTTTCATTATTTACTTTTGCGGACGAATTACCAAAGGCAGTATCACTGGATTTTTGTGCCGATCAATATCTGCTTGCCCTTGCTGATCCAAAGCAGATCATAGCCGTCTCAAAATATGCTAAGGATCAAAATTCATTTTATCGTGATCGGGCAGCCGGACTAAAACAGTATGGCGGCACTGTTGAAGAAATACTCATGATGAAGCCGGATGTGGTGCTTGGCACTGACTGGTCATTTATGATCCAGCCCGCACTAAAAAATTACGGCATAGAAACGGATACGCCCCAATATGGCTATGAGACAGATATATTATTGAAAAATTTAGAGCATTTTGGTGAAGTGCTGAACCGACATAAGCAAGCCGAAAAGATAAAAACTGACTATATTGACCGACTTTCAAAGCTTGAAAAATTACCAAAATCAGACATTAGGGCTGCCTATATCACACCAAGTGGTTATACGGGTGGGACGGGCACCTATATTGACAACATAATAAAACTGGCCGGGTTTAAATCCCTTGCCGAAGAAAATGGTACTATCGGCTGGCAGCCTTTATCACTTGAAAAACTGCTTATGAATCCCCCTGATCTTATCGTCACAAGTTTTTTTGGTCAAAGCGATGTTGAAGTGTCCCATTGGAGCCTTACCCGTCATCCTGAAATTCAGAAAATCATGGCCGAAATTCCAACAGTGTCAATCCCCAGTGACATGATTTCCTGTGGCAGCCTTTTCAGTATTGAAATTGCCGATTACATCCATGATGAAGGGGAAAAGACGTTACTGTCAAAGGATAGGACCCCATAATGGCAGTTAAGGTTCTTCCATACAGAAATTTTAATATTGCCCTGATCATTGGTCTGGTGTTGATTTCTTTTCTGTCTCTTTTTATTGGCAGCGTATCATTATCCCCATCCGAAGTTATAGAGGCATTATTCGGGCAGGGGACAGGGGCCGTATCGATCATCGTCGTTGATCTCAGATTGCCCCGGGTACTTATGGGTATCCTTGCCGGTGCCACACTTGGCCTGTCCGGTGCATCGCTTCAGGGCATGCTGAGAAATCCGCTGGCAGACCCGGGAATAATCGGGGTTACCTCGACCTCTGCACTTGGTGCTGTCATCGCCATTTATTTTGGGCTTTCTTCCATATTTCCGGCCGCCATTCAGCTGATGGCCATCTTTGGCGCATTGGTATCTACAGCAATTCTGGTGCTTATTTCAATGCGGGACAGTAGCGTTCTGACCCTGATCCTCGCCGGGATCGGTATCAGTTCCCTATCCACCGCCGCTATATCCCTGACCATGAATTTTGCGCCAAATCCAATGACATTGCAGGATATGATCATGTGGATGCTGGGATCCCTTGAAAACAGAACCATTTCAGACATTTCAATTTCGCTGCCGTTTATTTTGTTGGGCTGGGCCCTGCATTTGGGAATTTCAAATGGTCTTGATGCCACAAGTCTTGGTGATGATACGGCAAGATCACTTGGCATTGATACCAAACGCATGCAACTTCAAATCATTCTGGGCGGCGCCCTATCGGTAGGGGCCGTGGTTGCCGCCTGCGGCGCCATTGGCTTTGTCGGCCTTGTGGTTCCCCATATTGTCCGCCGGCTCATCGGTTATGCGCCGGGAAGATTACTATTTCCCTCAGCCCTGCTCGGGGCCATACTTCTTATCTCCGCGGACTTACTCACCCGTCTACCATTCGGCTATGGGCAACTGCGGCTGGGCGTGGTGACTGCCATAATCGGGGCCCCAATGTTCCTTTACATCGTTTATAAAACGAGAAAGGAAATGAGATGAGCCACTTAAGCATTAGAAATCTGCTTGTTTCCCTTGAAGGGCAGAAAATATTATCGGATGTCAGCTTTGACATCAGCAGCGGCAGACTGGTTGGACTTATAGGCCCGAATGGTGCCGGAAAATCTATTCTGTTAAAATCTATTTTGGGCGTGGTTGATAAAAGTGCTGGTGAAATCACCCTGGATGGCAAGGATATTTCCGATTGGCCGCTAAAGGAAAGAGCACGTAAAATATCCTACGCGGCACAAGGCGCGCCCGTTCACTGGCCGCTTACAGTTGGCCATCTGGTTTCACTGGGACGTATTCCCCATCTTTCACCGTGGCAGTCCACGACCCGTAAAGATCAGATATTGACGCTGGAAGCCATGAAAAAAACAAATGTTGATCACCTTTCAATGCGAATTACCACAAGCCTGTCCGGCGGCGAACGGGCCAGGGTTATGCTTGCCCGCGCCATTGTGACAGGAGCGGAATTCCTGCTGGCTGACGAGCCAATTGAATCCCTTGATCCCTATCACCAGATTCAAATTCTCAATATTTTAAAAGAATTGACCAAGAATGGTCATGGTGTCTTGCTGATTATTCACGATCTGAATTTTGCACAGAAATATTGTGACGACCTTATATTGCTCGATAAAGGAAAGATTGTAGCCTCAGGCAAGCCGGGTGACGTTCTGAGCGATAAAAACCTGCAAAACACTTATAAGATCAAAGCACGCCGGTTTGATAAAGATGGCGATAATTTCATCATTGCTGACAAGCTTCTTAATTCGGAGTAAGCGGCAAAAATTCCAGCGTCCATTTGGTCTCCTGCGGCAGGAAGGGTGTCGGTTTACCCCTGACCCAGTCCTCATGCCCCGCCCCGTAATATGGGGATAACGGATGGCCGGACTGACCCGCCGGCAGGTTCATGATGGCTCTTTCCTCAAAACCCGGACTGACGACAATTCGTTCTGACTGGCCTTTAAACTGGCCCGATATATGGGGCATATTCTCTGTATCCCCAGACTGCGGGTCCATCGGCATATCTGTCATCATTCCCAGAAACGGTACAGCCGCACTAAGCGGATGTTTTATGTTTGCCCGATTTTGCTCGCCCCATGTATAATTTTCCAGATCATCTTCACCCATTATCACCGGCTTCCAGGCATCAAAGGCCTGCTTCTCAAAGAAAAACTGCCAGTTATCAAATCCGGCAGGTAACCATCCATCCGGCGTTTCTGTGACCAGTTGCCAGAGCGGCTGTTCCCAATATTTGGTGGCACTATCATAATTGCATTCTTCATTATAACTGACGCAGGGCGCCGTAATGCTTCCCATCAGTGTTTCATATACCTGTCGTCGATAATCACGAACCAATCTGAACCCGACCGAGTTTTTATCGGCTTTGCCGCCCCAGTTTTCAATTTCCCTGATATATTGGTCAAACGCGCTATCGCCTGAATTTTTAAGCACGTTCAGAAGCTGCTGTTGCCAGCGGGTCAGTAGCACGGCCCTGTTATCAAGCATGATATTATAAAGGTCCTGTTCCACAACATCTTTATCAAGTGCAAAAAGATCATCCCTGATTTGCTGCGCCCTCGCGCCAAGATCATATCTGTTGCTGCCAAGTTTCTCCAAATCGGCACCGCTGGCAACCCGGCCATTCGCGGTCCAAAGTCTATGATTATCCGGATCATAAACTTTGGGATATTCTTCTGATGAATACCATCCTGACCAGTCCTTATCACCCGTTGACCAGTCCATAATATCGCTATAATCACCATCACTTCGTCTGGGCAGCATACCGAAAATGGTCCAGCCGATATTACCGTCTTTATCCACGAGCATTGCATTTTGTGCCGGAATGCCCATAGTCCCGGCATAGGATTGGGCTTCTTTAACGGATTTGACATTTTCCATATTCAGAAGCCCCATATTAACTGCCCCTGTTACATGGGCAACCCAGCGAAATACATATGTCTCACCCTTTTGCAAATCCATTACCGGCCCCCAGATCGTTTCTTTAACGGTAAATGTTATTGGGTTTCCGCCTTTTTCATGGATGGCTTCGTCAACAACCTCAAAATCTTTATAGCCATCTACCGTCAGATACTGATTTGCATTTTGCGGGTTAAGTTTAAGTTTGATGATGTCGGACGTATCAATATTACTATTGGTAAACCCCCAGGCCACTGAACCATTACTGCCAACCACAATTGCCGGTGTCCCTGGAAGAGAAACACCCGTCACATCAAGCGAACCATCATTAAGCTTAAGTCGCAGTTTATACCAGATAGAAGGCGCACGAATACTTAAATGCATATCATTGGAAAGCATAGCGGCCCCGGTTTTTGTAATATCACCTGATACGGCCCAGTTATTGCTACCGGGCATGGGGTCGTCATCAGAATCCAGCGACGCCAGCTGGATATTTGGCAGCACTGATGACGGTGGGATAGCGGTTTGTACCAAAGGTTTATCATCCTGCTGGATCGGCGCATCCCATTTTGTCCGGGTCGGAAGCAGAAATGCGGTAAGTGCCGGATCAAGGGATTGTTTTATCAGGTAATTTTGCCATTCAAATCCTCCGCCTGAATCCTGCAGGGTAAAAAACATGGAGTAAATCACCAGAAAACTGTCCTCAACGGTCCATTGTTTTGGCGACACCCCCAGAAGCCAATATTCAAATGGTTTACTGCCAAGATCGTTAAGTCCGGCATTGACACCTGCCACATATTTTTCAAGCAGCACTTTATGTTCCTGAGGTAGTGCATTAATGGCTGCTACGGCACGACTACGAAACCGATGTAAGCGGTTGGTCATATCCGTCTTTAGCGCTATCCCGCCAAAAAGCTCCGAAAGTTCCCCTGCCGCCAGTCTTCTTGATAAATCCATTTGAAAGAAACGCTCCTGCGCATGAAGATAGCCCGTAGCGTATGAAAGATCATTTCTGTAATCAGCACTTAAAGTGGCGTTTCCCCGACTATCCCGTTCAAGCTTAACGGCTGATTGCAGCTCGGCCGAATTTACACTCCCGTCCAGTTGCGGCAGGCTTGCCCGAAACCCCATATAAAGAAAAGTCACACCAACCAGACCAAGAAACCCGATAGTCAGACAAATACGAACCAGCCATTTTTTAAAATTCATCGCACGCACTTTCACCCATAATCTTATGACAATAAAATATACCTTAAGACGGCTTTAAAATAAATATGGGCCGGACATTAATATGTCCGGCCCATAATTTAATAATCTATAAATGCCTGTAATTATTCACCCGGATGATATTGACGTTCAGCATGTGCATCAACATCTTCACGGTAATAATAAACATCACGAAACTCGCCTGTGCCATACATCTCACCCTGATCAAAGAAGTGTGGTGAGTTCGGATCACTGCTTAAACCACCAGCCATCAGAGCTTTGGCCTTAACTTTATCACCAAACTCGATTGAGGCAATAAAGCTGTTACCGCTGGTCACATACCAGTTTTTCGTGCCTGGATACTGACGGGTGCCAACGGAAGCCAGTGCTCCCCAACGGCCAGAAGCCAGTTTCACAGGATAACTTGGTTTACTATCGTCAAATGTCTGCTCAATACTGCCGTCATTACGTTGGAAGCGATTCATATCACCCCATTTGACTTTCCATGACCCGAAATCAGCAACCATTTTGTCCATTGCCGCTTTTAAAGCCGCCAGATATTTATCTCCGCTAACTTGCTTTTCAGCATATTCATAAACATCAAACGGGTCGAGATCACGACCGCGTGGAACATATTCAAAAAGTTCATTGCCAAAATGATGGGCAAGTGATGTTTCAATGGAATCCATGCTGGAACGCTTGTCCCAGGCCACCAGCATATCAACAGCTTCTTTTAGGCTTGGATCCGGTGCGGCATCATAGGCTGCTTTAAGTACCGGTACAAAACGCTGGAATGATGGAAGTAGTCCGTCGTATCCGGCTTCAATTAAGCTGTCGATTGTAAAGTCATTAATTTTTGGATAAAGCCCTACAGCATGCTCACCGCGGGGATTTTCAAAATTCACTGACATATAGCTTGGATAATCCGCCTTTTTCGGGCTGGAACCCGGTCCAGCAGCGCTAAAGGGCCAGTTGTTAGAGTTATATAACCAACCAGATTCCGGATTAAGCAGGTGAATTGATTCCTCAACCGTATGAAGGCCTTTCCAGTCAGTGTCCGGATTGCTACCGTCCACAGGGTGATTAAAATCATATTTTGTATTTCGGATTGGCAGGAAGTTACCGTGGAAATAGGCAATGTTCCCGTCTTTATCAGCATAGACAGTATTGTTTGAAGAGTTGGATTTAAGCCTCATCATCTCAAAAAATTCCTGATAACTATGCGTTTTCGTTCTTGTATATGACTGGTTAAGGGCTGTCAGTGGAATATTCATTAATTGAACACTGATCCATTTATCCCCTTCAGAGCGGATAATGGGTCCATGATGCGTGTGATAAACAGTAAAATCACGGGATTCCTTACCGGTATCTGTTTTATATTCGATAGTCTCTGTGGAAACAGTCACAGGACGTTCCTCGTCACCATATTTATAATAGAGTTTCCCGTCCTTTTCGATGATAGTTTCCGCATATTCATCAATCACGTCAGCACGGCTTGATGTGTGCATCCAGCCGTTATATTCGCTGAAACCCTGATAAATAAAGAACTGTCCCCAGGTAAGGGCCCCGTAGGCATCCAGTCCTTCATCACTGACCATATGGGCCTCTTCGCGGAAATAATGGGTAGTATGCGGGTTGATATAAAGCATGGCATGACCATCCTTTGTTTTCTTCGGAGCGATTGCCATGCCGTTGGAGCCCCGTGGTTCCAGATCAAGATCGCGTGGTGCTTCCGCCATTTTCATAGTGCCACCATAAAAATTTTGCAGATCATTTATGGAAATACTTTCTATGTCACCACCAATACTGCCTTCAGAGAAGGAAAGGGCCATCCAAGGTTCAAACCGCTTAATTACCTTTGCTTTGGTTTCAGGATGAGTATGAAGATAATAATTAAGTCCGTCTGCATAAGCATCCATAAGTTTCTTTAGCCAGTCTGGTGCTTCAGCATACATTTTTTTCAGATCATCCTGCTGGATGAAAAGGCGCATTCTCAAATCACGGAAGATCTGGTCTTCGCCTTCTGATTGGGCAAGAAGGCCCATAGCATTCATGTAATTCACTTCTATACGGTTAAAATCATCTTCCGCCTGAGCATACATTACGCCAAAAACAGCATCAGCGTCCGTTTTACCGTAAATATGCGGTACACCCCAATCATCACGAATGATGGTAATATTTTTTGCCTGGGCTTCCCAACGGGCAACTTCATCTGACATTTGACCAGATTGGGTGCCCGCATTGCTTGCCTGTTCATTCTGACCGCCATCCTGAGAAGAGCAGGCTGCCACAGTCAGTAGCATTAAAATGAGTATTTTCTTCATTGAATTTCCGTCCCTAAGATAATTTTGCTAGTACGGCCAAAACAATAGCTATACATTGGACTTCTGTAAAGCCTTGATCCAATTAAAAAGGCCCGTATTGGTGAATACGGGCCTTTTAATTTAATAAGATTTATTGGAAATATTAGAAGCGAACCCTCGCACCACCATAAAAGGCCCGAGGTAATCCGACAAAATATCTTGGTGTGCCAAAGGACACATCACCGCGCTCAGCATATCTGACATTGGTCAAATTCATCACACGAAGAAATACATCTACATTTTCCATGGCTTCAGCTTCGACCCTAAGATTGAAATAGTTATGACCCGGATAAATAAATGTGGCTTCAGGATCCATAGAATATTTACCCATCCAGATCCATTCCAATCCTGCTTTAACCTTATTGGCCGGCACCCAGTTTAACTGAATGCTGCCAAAATTACGGGGAGCCGTATCAATATCAAGCCCGTTCCAGTTCACTGTTCCCGGCATATAATCAAAATCATACTGGTGTTTGGCGAGGCTGCCGCTGGCTCTTAACGTGACATCGATTGGGAACCTGTATTCCACCATACCTTCAACACCAATATGCTTGGATTTACCATTATCAACATTAATGCGATTATCCTGAAAAATAACATTGTCTTTTTTCATGGCAAAAAATGAGACGTCGTAGGTTAAAGCTTCAATTTTACCTCTGATACCTGCCTCAACACTGTCAAGTTTGACACTATCAATATCTGCAACCAGCTGATTAAGTTGAAGCCTGTAAAGTTCTGAAGTCTGCGGCGCACGGAAACCACGACTTAATCTGGCATAAAAATTATTATTTTCATCCAGTTTATAAAGAAACCCAGCTTCAAATGAAGTGTTTGTAAAACTGTCTGAACGGTCCGCTGGACGCGTGTATCGACACCCTTCAGGATGCGGGCATGGATTGCCGTTTTCATCCACCTGTCCCGAAACCATACGGTTATCATAATCATATTTGACATATTCGGTCCTGATGCCTGCAATCACTGAAAGCTGCTCGGTAACATCAACATCACCCCGGACAAAGCCGGCAATCAGCTTCGTATTGACTTCATAGTCATAGTTTTTACCAACTGGCAGCCTTGTAACCAGGAACGGTTCAACAGGCGGGTTTTCCTGTACCTGCAAAAGTTCCCCCTTGGCTATTTCACCATCAAATCCGGCAATAATTTCAAGGTCTGAGCCTTCGTTAAAATAAAAGGCGTTTTGGAAGCCAGCGCTTTTCTGCTTATTATTTTCAACTGGTTGACCGGGCAGGAAATGCATCAGAAATTCCATGTCCATAGTTCTTAAATACGGGGAAATCTGCCAACGTACATTATTCGCTATATCTTTCGAAATGGTTGACCAGTAACGGAAAGATTTACCCTTTCTGTATGCTTCAGGATTGGCATTTGTTCTTGCAAGAACTGGGTCTTTGTAACTGTCTAGCCCGTCAAGATATCCTGATGTATCCTGGTCAAGGTTGGTTGCCAGAAAATTCGATGAAATTTTCCAGTCCCCGTTATCATATTCGTGTCTGATTTGGCCTTTTTGCTGGTTATATCCGCTATTCTCAATATAACCGCCGTCATGCATGACACTCGCCGTAACCCTAAGTCCTGAATTGCCATCCCTGAATGCACCGGACGCATTGAATTTCAGATACCCCCAGGAACCTGCTTCCATACTGGCGGTTGAACTGGCATCCCCGACCGGTTTGGATATGACGTTTATTATGCCGTGCATGGCATTTGAACCATAAAGAACTGACCCTGGCCCACGCACCACTTCAACACTTCCTGCCTGCTCCACAAAGCTTTCAAACAGCTCATTTACGTTACAGAATCCGGCAGCTCTTAATGGGATACCATCCTGTGCCGTTAAGAAAGCACCACAGGCCCCTGCACCTGTAAAAATTGGTGATCGAAGAGAAATAAGTGATTCCTGCCCACTGTTACGTGAAATATTTACCCCAGCTACGCCCTGAAACACTTCATTAATATGTGTTGGACTTATAAATTCAATTTCAGAACCTGATACGGCCGTATCATTTCCGATTACGTCCGTTGCCAGTCTTTCACTTCTTGTTGTGGTAACAGTCAACGTTTCCGTTTCACTGTTATCCTGCGCCAGACTCATTGTCGGTAAAATTGCTGGAATTAAGGAAGATATTCCCAATCCCAGTAAAGACAGTTTTTTAAATTTCATTTTGCTATTACTTTCCAATTGCCATCAATTGACATATTTTATTCTTTTGTTCTAGAAAATACCCTCTCTGCATTTTCAGTTCTTCCCTGATATATTTTTATGATTTTTTGTACTTTTCGCTTTTTTGCGAACGATATTATTTATCAAATGTTATAATGTATCTATCATCACTTTTCTTTATATGCCATAAAAATTTAAAAATGGATGTTTCAGATATAAATTAACCTGATATTTCTTTCGCATGTTTGAATTTAAAACTCAACAAAACTCTAAATTCTGAATTGGTTTATATAATTACTGTCTGAAACCAAGATGAAAAATTCGGACATTGTTTGGTTTCATCCAGAAATTCAGGTCCATAAGAAATAGTCATTTTCATGCAAACCTTCATGGTTCATTTAGAGTGTACAAACCAACAAATCTTTCCTATAAATGTAAGGCTATGTTGAATTAAGAAATGTCCGAATGCAAAATATAATTATAGGGACACAGCATATTATTAAAAAGGGAGAGAATAATGAAATTTAATTTTAAAAATTCTGTATTGGCAATCGGGATGATGGCTTTTGGGCTGGTCAGTACCGGTGCCCGCGCAGAAGCACCGGATACGTCAAACGGTGAGTGGCCATTTTACACCGGGGACATTAAAGGGTCCCGCTATTCGCCACTGGATCAGATTGATGCCGATAATTTTGAAGATCTGGAGCTTGCCTGGTCATTTTCAACGCAAAATCTTGGAACACGCAGTGAATATAAACTGGAAGTCACGCCGATTATGATCGACGGCGTACTTTATGCCACTGCCGGTACCCGCCGTACGGCAATCGCCCTTGACGGTAAAACCGGGGAACTGATGTGGCTCCACAGCATGCGTGAAGGCCTTCGTGGCGGCATGGCCCCCCGTCAGCTGTCCGGTCGTGGTCTGTCCTACTGGTCAGATGGTAAAGGCGATGACCGTATTTTCTATGTGACAACCGGCTACCGCTTAGTTGCTTTGAATGCTCATACCGGTGTTCCGATCAATTCCTTCGGCACAGACGGTAATGGTATTCTTGATCTTAAGATCGGTGCCGTTCAGGGCAATGAAGTTCAGATCGACCTGGTCACCGGGGAAATCGGTCTTCATGCGACCCCGACTGTTGTTGGGGACATGATCATTATCGGCTCTGCCATGAAAGAAGGCATGACCATTGACAACTATAACAACACCAAAGGTCTGGTTCGTGCGTTTGACGTTCGGACAGGCAAGAAAATCTGGCAGTTTGACCCGATCCCCCGTCCCGGACAGTTCGGTAATGACACCTGGCTGGACAATTCATGGGAGCGAAACGGCAACGCTGGCGTCTGGACCCAGATCACTGTGGATGAGAAAAACAAGCTTGTCTTTCTCTCCGTCGAAAGCCCGTCATCCGACTTTTACGGCGGTCACCGTCCGGGTAACAACCTGTTCGGCGAAAGTATTGTTGCTGTTGATCTTGAAACAGGTAAATATAAATGGCATTTCCAGGTGGTCCATCATGCGATCTGGGACCATGACCTGTCATCAGCGCCACTCGTGATGGATGTGAAGATTGACGGCAAGGATCGTCAAATACTTGCTCTTCCTACCAAACAGGCTTTCATGTATGTATTTGACCGCCTGACCGGCGAGCCGATCTGGCCAATTCCAGAAGTGCCTGTCCCACAAGGCAACGTACCGGGCGAATGGTATTCCCCAACCCAGCCACGTCCTTCTGATAAACTCCTCTACGGTAATCCGGAACTTGATTATCCGGATGACCTGATCGATTTTACACCGGAAATGCGTGAAATCGCGATTAAAAACCTAGAACGCTGGGTCTGGAAAGATGGTACACTTTACAATCCCCCAATTCTCGGCGATGTAAATGGTATGCTTGGTGCCATTAACCTTGGTAATGCGGGGGGCGGTACAAACTGGCCGGGTGGAGCGTTTGATCCTGAAACAGGGATTGTTTATGCCTCTGCAACAACTGGCGCTATTGGAGGAATTTCACTTGCTCCTCCACCGGAAGGTTATTCGAACGTGCGTTACATGGCCGGTCGTAAGGGTGAGCCATTCCGCATGAGAAATGCTGCCGGTACTGGTCAGAACCCTGATGCACCGAAAGAGGTGAACTATCCGGTTTATGATGGTCCCCCTGTTGTCGTGCCTTCACTGAATGTAAAAGGCCTGTCTATTCTGAAACCGCCATATGGTGTTATTGCAGCAATTGATATGAAAAAAGGTGAAGTTCTATGGCGGGTTGCGCATGGAGAAACACTGGATAATGTCCGCAACCATCCTGATCTGCAGGGTATGGATATCCCCCGTACTGGTCAGCCAGGAAGTGTTGGCGTGGTGGTCACAAAAACACTGGTCATTCTTGGTGATCCGACAGTAACCAATCCGGAAGGTCGCGAGCGTGGCGCAATGCTACGTGCTTATGATAAAATGACCGGTGAAAATGTCGGATCAATCTGGATGCCTGCCGGTCAATCCGGTTCGCCAATGACCTATATGATTGATGGCAAGCAGTATATCTGTGTCTCTGTCAGTGGTGGTGCATATCCTGGTGAATTCAGGGTCTATGCGTTACCCGAAGATTAATTTTATATTCAGGGAGCTTCCCTTGAAGCTCCCTGAACTTTCTTAATACCAACCCCATCCTTTAAGGGTATTTAAATACCTTATTCGATTTACTCATTACGTTTTTTCTCACAATAGAGTTTGATTCTTTTTTTCAGAATCACGTATCAATTGTCCTATATTTCTCTCTCAAAATGCAGGATTTCAAACCTAGACTCGTCTTAAATATGATAAAACAAACAAAAACACATGAAACTTATGACAAAACTTATAATATCTTGACTTTTTGTAATATTATAACAATTATGTCTTCAAATTAAATGTATGGGAGAGAATAATGAAATTTAATTTTAAAAATTCTGTTCTGGCAGTTGGGATGATGGCCTTTGGGTTGATCAGTACCGGTGCCCGCGCAGAAGCACCGGATACGTCAAACGGTGAGTGGCCATTTTACACCGGGGACATCAAAGGGTCCCGCTATTCGCCACTGGATCAGATTGATGCCGATAACTTTGAAGATCTGGAACTGGCATGGTCATTTTCAACGCAAAATCTTGGAACACGCAGTGAATATAAGCTGGAAGTAACACCAATTATGATCGATGGCGTGCTTTATGCCACAGCCGGTACCCGCCGTACGGCGATCGCCCTTGACGGTAAAACAGGGGAACTGATGTGGCTCCACAGCATGCGTGAAGGCCTTCGTGGCGGTATGGCCCCCCGTCAGCTGTCCGGTCGTGGTCTGTCCTACTGGTCAGACGGTAAAGGCGATGACCGTATTTTCTATGTAACAACCGGCTATCGTTTGGTTGCTTTGAATGCCCATACCGGTGTTCCGATCAATTCCTTCGGCACAGACGGTAATGGTATTCTTGATCTTAAAATTGGTGCCGTTCAGGGTAATGAGGTACAAATTGATCTGGTTACCGGCGAAATCGGTCTTCATGCGACCCCGACTGTTGTTGGTGACATGATCATTATCGGCTCTGCCATGAAAGAAGGCATGACCATTGACAACTATAACAACACCAAAGGTCTGGTTCGTGCCTTTGACGTTCGTACGGGCAAGAAAATCTGGCAGTTTGACCCGATCCCCCGTCCTGGACAGTTCGGTAATGACACCTGGCTGGACAATTCATGGGAGCGAAACGGCAACGCCGGCGTCTGGACCCAGATTACGGTCGATGAGGAAAATGGTCTGGTGTTCCTTGCTGTTGAAAGCCCATCATCTGACTTTTACGGTGGTCACCGTCCGGGCAATAACCTTTTCGGCGAAAGCCTTGTGGCGGTTGATCTGAAAACCGGTAAATATAAATGGCATTTCCAGACTGTTCATCATGCGATCTGGGACCATGACCTGTCATCGGCTCCACTTATCATGGACGTGAAGATTGATGGCAAGGACCGCAAGATCATCGCCCTGCCGACCAAGCAGTCATACATTTATGCTTTTGATCGCCTGACCGGTGAGCCGATCTGGCCGATCCCGGAAGTTGAAGTGCCACAAGGCAACGTGCCGGGTGAATGGTATTCACCAACTCAGCCTAAACCATCTGAAGATCTGATGTATGGTCGGGCACATCTGACATTACCTGATGATCTGATTGATTTTACGCCTGAAATGCGTGCTGCAGCCGTTGAGAAAGCCAAACGCTGGGACTGGAGCAATGGCGGTTTATATAACCCACCACTTCTTGGTGATGTTAACGGTATACTTGGTGCGATCAATATTGGTGCAACAACCGGCGGTACAAACTGGCCGGGTGCGTCATTCGATCCTGAAACAGGCATTGTCTATGCACCTGCTGCAACAGCAATTCTAAACGATATGTCTCTTGCTCCTCCGCCGGAAGGCTATTCAAACGTGCGTTATATGGCCGGACGTAAGGGTGAGCCATTCCGCATGAGAAATGCTGCCGGTACTGGTCAGAACCCTGACGCACCGAAAGAAGTGAACTATCCGGTTTATGATGGTCCTCCTGTTGTCGTGCCTTCGCTGACTATTGAAGGTCTTTCAATCCTGAAACCCCCATATGGTATCCTTTCAGCGATTGACATGAACCAGGGCAAGGTCCTCTGGACAGTTCCTCACGGTGAAACACCGGACAATGTCCGCAATCATCCGAAACTGCAGGGTATGGATATTCCTCGCACCGGTCAACGTGCCAACGTTGGTGTGGTCGTGACCAAAACACTGGTGATTGTTGGTGATCAGCTGGTTACCAATCCGGAAGGACGTGAGCGCGGCGCCATGCTTCGTGCTTATGATAAAATGACCGGTGAAAATGTCGGTTCAATCTGGATGCCTGCCGGACAATCCGGTTCACCAATGACCTACATGATTGATGGCAAGCAGTATATCTGTGTCGCTGTCAGTGGTGGTGCATATCCTGGTGAATTCAGGGTATACACACTGCCTGACGATTAAAAAACATTGTCGAATGGGGCCATAATTTTGGCCCCATTCGGCTTTATTAATTCAGCTTGGATTAATATTCGGTATTTATAATCGAACGTTAGACTTGCGAAGTTCATTTAATACATCTGAAAAAAACATACCGTTGGTTTTAGATGGGAATTTAAAAAGGTAAACGAGATTAACATGAAATTAAAACACAAAGTATCAATAATTGCCGCTGCAACAGTTATGGGGCTCTCTTTTGGAAATATTTCAAAAGCACAGGGCGTAACAGTTTGGGACGGTGTATATACCAAAGCTCAGGCGGAAAGAGGACAGAAACTCTATCAGGACCATTGCTCAGCTTGTCATGGTACACAGATGCAGGGTATTGAAGAAGCGCCAACTTTAAAGCAGGGTGCTTTTGTTTATAACTGGGACAGTTTAGGTGTTGATGTATTGTTTCAAAGAATACGTGATACAATGCCACTTGATGATCCAAAGGGTGTTTCCCGTAAAATGAAAGCAGACATTCTTGCCTATATTATGTCTCAAAATAATTTCCCCGCAGGAACAAAAGAACTTCCTTATCAGAACGCTCAATTGAAGCGCATTGAATGGCACGCCTTAAAGCCTGAAGAATAAAATTTATACGAATTAGAATCTTGCAGAGAAGACTCAAAGATCATATGATCTTTGAGTCTTTTTTTATAATAATGAATTAATAAATCTGGAGAAACTTATAATGGTTAACATTACAAAAACTGCAGTGGCACTTATGCTACTTGCTGCAAGTTTGGTAAGTTCCGGTGCGCAGGGAAAAGCACCGGATACATCAAACGGTGAATGGCCTTATTACACCGGGGACATCAAAGGGTCCCGCTATTCGCCGCTGGATCAGATCAATGCTGATAATTTCGATGATCTCGAACTGGCATGGTCATTTTCAACGCAAAATCTTGGAACACGCAGTGAATACAAACTTGAAGTCACGCCGATTATGATCGACGGCGTACTTTATGCCACTGCCGGCACCCGCCGTACGGCGATCGCCCTTGACGGTAAAACAGGGGAACTGATGTGGCTTCACAGCATGCGTGAAGGCTTGCGCGCTGGTCTTGCTCCACGACAGCTTTCCGGTCGTGGTCTGTCCTACTGGTCAGATGGTAAAGGCGATGACCGTATCTTCTATGTGACAACCGGTTATAAACTGGTCTCCCTAAATGCCCATACCGGTGTTCCGATCAATTCCTTCGGCACAGACGGTAATGGTATTCTTGATCTTAAGATCGGTGCCGTACAGGGCAATGAAGTTCAGATCGACCTGGTTACCGGCGAAATCGGCCTTCATGCAACGCCGACCGTTGTTGGTGACATGATCATTATCGGCTCTGCCATGAAAGAAGGCATGACCATTGATAACTATAACAACACCAAAGGTCTGGTTCGTGCGTTTGACGTTCGTACAGGCAAGAAAATCTGGCAGTTTGACCCGATCCCCCGTCCTGGACAGTTCGGTAACGATACCTGGCTTGATAATTCATGGGAGCGGAACGGCAACGCCGGTGTCTGGACCCAGATCACTGTGGATGAGGAAAATGGCCTGGTGTTCCTGGCTGTTGAAAGTCCGTCATCTGACTTTTACGGTGGTCACCGTCCGGGTAACAACCTGTTCGGCGAAAGCCTTGTGGCGGTTGATCTGAAAACCGGCAAATATAAATGGCATTTCCAGGTGGTTCACCATCCGATCTGGGACCATGACCTGTCATCAGCGCCACTGATTATGGACGTGAAGATTGATGGCAAGGACCGCAAAATCATCGCCCTGCCGACCAAGCAGTCATACATTTATGCTTTTGACCGCCTGACTGGTGAGCCGATCTGGCCGATCCCTGAAAAAGAGGTACCTGTTGGAAATGTACCGGGTGAATGGTATTCCCCAACCCAGCCTGAGCCGCCAATGGCATTAATGTATGGTCGTGGAAAACTTAATCTGCCTGATGACCTGATTGATTTTACCCCTGAACTTCGCCAGGCTGCCCTCGATAAGATGGATCGCTGGGACTGGAGCAATGGCGGACGCTATAACCCACCACTGCTAGGTGATGTTAATGGTGTTCTTGGTGCGATCAATATTGGTGCAACAACCGGCGGTACAAACTGGCCGGGTGCGTCATTCGATCCTGAAACAGGGATTGTCTATGCTCCTGCTTCTCAGGCCTTTATTGATAATATTTCACTGGCACCGCCACCAAAAGGCTATTCAAACGTTGATTATATCGCCGGTCGTAAAGGTCAGCCTTTCCGTATGGCTTATGCTGCAGGGACAGGGCAAAATCCTGATGCCCCGAAAGTGGAGAGTGAATATGAAGATCCAAATGCGGCACCTGTGGAAATACCTTCTTTAAATGTGGAAGGTCTTACAATCCTGAAACCGCCATATGGTGTATTGTCGGCCATTGATATGAACCAGGGCAAAGTCCTCTGGAAAGTGGCACATGGTGAAACACCGGACAATGTCCGCAATCATCCGAAACTGCAGGGAATGGATATTCCACGCACAGGCCAGCCTGCCAACGTTGGTGTGGTCGTGACCAAAACACTGGTGATTGTTGGTGATCAGCGGATAACAAACCCAGGTGGTCGTGAGCGTGGCGCTATGCTTCGTGCTTATGATAAAATGACCGGGGAAGAAGTTGGTGCAATCTGGATGCCGGCCGGACAATCCGGATCACCTATGACCTATATGATTGATGGCAAGCAGTATATCTGTGTCTCTATCAGTGGTGGTGCTTATTCTGGTGAATTCAGGGTATATGCACTTCCTGATGATTAATCTGTTAATCATAGAGCGTTTTTAAATCTTGTATAAAAGCCCCCTTAATCATAGGATTAAGGGGGCTTTTTCCATATAAAAAAGGGGAGGGAGAAATGACATATTTCAAAAACACAATAGCAACCATTTTCATTTTAATAACAGTGATTATTGCACAAACTGCAAATGCAAAATCACCTGATACATCAAACGGTGAGTGGCCTTATTACACCGGGGACATCAAAGGGTCCCGCTATTCGCCTCTGGATCAGATTAAAGCTGATAATTTCGACGATCTGGAATTGGTCTGGTCATTTTCCACCAAAAATCTTGGCAGTCGTCCAGAATATAAACTCGAAGTCACGCCGTTAATGGTTGATGGTGTGCTTTATGCCACTGCCGGTACCCGCCGTACAGCGATTGCCCTTGACGGTAAAACAGGGGAACTGATGTGGCTACACAGCATGCGTGAAGGCTTGCGCGCAGGCCTTGCCCCCCGTCAGCTTTCCGGTCGCGGTCTGTCCTACTGGTCAGACGGTAAAGGCGATGACCGCATTTATTACGTCACGACCGGCTATAAGCTTGTGGCCCTTAATGCCCACACGGGTATTCCCATTAAATCGTTTGGACCGGATGGTAGTGGAATTCTTGATCTGAAATTGGGTGTTGTCCAGGGTAATGAGGTACAAATTGATCTGGTCAGCGGCGAAATAGGCCTTCATGCAACCCCAACCATTGCCGGTGATTTAATCATAGTTGGTTCGGCCATGAAAGAAGGCATGACCATTGATAACTATAACAATACCAAAGGTCTGGTTCGTGCCTTTGACGTTCGTACAGGTAAGAAAGTCTGGCAGTTTGACCCGATCCCCCGCCCCGGACAGTTTGGTAATGACACCTGGCTAGACAATTCATGGGAAAGAAACGGCAATACAGGAGTCTGGACCCAGATCACTGTGGATGAAGAGAATGGTCTGGTATTTTTACCGATAGAATCACCATCTTCTGATTTTTATGGCGGACACCGTCCGGGCAATAACCTGTTCGGCGAAAGCCTTGTTGCGGTTGATCTGAAAACAGGTAAATATAAATGGCATTTCCAGGTGGTTCACCACCCGATCTGGGATCATGACCTGTCATCAGCGCCGCTCATTATGGACGTGAAAATTGACGGCAAGGACCGCAAGATCATCGCCCTGCCGACAAAACAATCCTTTATCTATGCCTTTGACCGCCTGACTGGTGAGCCGATTTGGCCGATCCCTGAAAAAGAGGTACCTGTTGGAAATGTACCGGGTGAATGGTATTCCCCAACCCAGCCTGAGCCGCCAATGGATTTAATGTATGGCCGTGGAAAACTTAACCTTCCTGATGATCTTATAGATTTTACACCGGAACTTCGTCAGGCGGCATTGGATAGGATGGATCGCTGGGACTGGAGCAATGGTGGACGCTATAACCCACCGCTACTTGGTGATGTTAATGGTGTACTTGGTGCCATCAATATCGGGGCGACCGGAGGGGGCTCCAGCTGGCCTGGTGCGTCATTTGATCCTGAAACGGGAATTGTCTATGCGCAAGCCCAGGCTGCATCACTTGACAATCTTTCTCTAGCTCCCCCACCAAAAGGATTTTCAAATGTGCGCTATATGGCCGGACGTAAAGGTGAGCCTTTCAGGATGAGATATGCATCAGGAACAGGGCAAAACCCGGATGCCCCAAAACTGGAAAGTGAATATGAAGATCCCGAAGCGCCGCTTGTGAAAATTCCAGGTCTGGATGTTGAAGGTCTTTCAATCCTGAAACCGCCATATGGTGTTCTGGCAGCAATTGATATGAAGGCCGGAAAAGTAAAATGGCAGGTTCCTCACGGTGAAACACCGGACAATGTCAGATTCCATCCCAAACTTCGGGATATGGATATACCGCGCACAGGCCAGAAAATTGAAATTGGCCTTGTCGTAACCAAAACACTCGTTATCCTTGCCGACCAGATTGTCACAAATCCGGGAGATCGTGAACGTGGTGCCATGCTAAGAGCCTATAACAAGGAAACTGGCGAAGAAGTAGGAGCGATCTGGATGCCTGCTGGACAAACAGGGTCGCCCATGACCTATATGATTGACGGCAAGCAGTATATCTGTGTTTCTGTCAGTGGCGGATCCTATCCGGGTGAATTCCGGGTCTATGCACTTCCTGATGACTAAAATTATATTTCTTAAATCTTGAACTGAAGCCTCTGTGACTTTATCGTCATTGAGGCTTCTATTATTTAATTTTCATAATAATTTATAACGAGAGAAAACACATGAAATCTCATTTAAAAATTTTCCTCACAATCACATTTATAATGGTAACAACAGCAAATGCACAGTCTCCGGATACATCAAATGGGGAATGGCCACATTATGCAGGTGACATAAAAGGATCCCGCTATTCGCCACTGGATCAGATCAATGCTGATAACTTCAACGATCTGGAACTGGCCTGGTCATTTTCCACTAAAAATCTTGGCAGTCGTCCAGAATATAAACTCGAAGTCACACCGCTGATGATCGACGGTGTGATTTATGCGACCGGGGGAACACGTCGAACCGCATTCGCCCTTGATGGAGAAACCGGTGAACTGATGTGGCTTCATAGCATGGACGAAGGCTTACGTGGCGGGATGGCCCCACGGCAACTGTCCGGTCGTGGTCTGTCCTACTGGTCAGACGGTAAAGGCGATGACCGTATTTTCTATGTGACGACTGGCTATAAACTGGTCGCCCTTAATGCCCATACCGGTGTTCCGATCAATTCCTTCGGCACAGACGGTAATGGTATCCTTGATCTTAAAGTCGGCGCTGTACAGGGCAATGAAGTTCAGATCGACCTGGTTACCGGGGAAATCGGTCTTCATGCTACCCCGACTGTGGTCGGCAACCTGATAATTGTCGGAAATGCCATGAAGGAAGGTCTAACCATTGATAACTATAACAACACCAAAGGTCTGGTTCGTGCGTTTGACGCCCGTACCGGCAAGAAGGTCTGGCAGTTTGACCCAATCCCCCGTCCAGGTCAGTTTGGTAATGACACCTGGCTCGACAATTCCTGGGAGAGAAACGGCAGCACCGGCGTCTGGACCCAGATAACGGCAGATGAGGAAAATGGACTTGTTTATTTGTCTGTCGAAAGCCCGTCATCGGATTATTATGGCGGACATCGTCCTGGCGACAATCTCTTTGCGGAAAGTATAGTTGCCGTTGATCTGAAAACCGGTAAATATAAATGGCATTTTCAGGTGGTTCATCATCCGCTCTGGGGACATGACCTTTCATCAGCACCAATGGTAATGGACGTAAAGATTGATGGTAAAGATCGTCAAATTCTTGCCGTTCCCACTAAGCAGGCCATGCTGTTTGTTTTTGATCGTGTAACGGGAGAACCTATTTGGCCTATTAGGGAAATCCCCGTCCCAAAAGGCAATGTTCCCGGCGAATGGTACGCACCGACCCAACCAAAGGTCATGGAAAAATTAAACTATGGCCGCTCGGAAATGAAAGTGCCTGATGATCTGATTGACTTTACCCCGGAAATGAGAGAAGAGGCCTTAAAAAAACTGGAACGATATGTCTGGAAGGAAGCCACGCTTTATAATCCACCAATTCTTGGTGATATAAACGGCATGCTTGGGGCGATCACTCTTGGAAATTCAGGAGGTGGTACAAACTGGGCTGGAGGGGCTTTTGATCCGGAAACCAGTATTCTCTATGCCCCGGCAAACGTGTCGGCAATTAGCGGTATTTCACTGGCCCCACCACCGGAAGGATATTCAAATGTCAATTACCTTGAAGGACGCAAAGGGCAGCCGTTTAAAATGGCCCTTGCAGGTGGAACCGGGCAGAACCCGGGCGCCCCAAAAGAAGTGGATTACCCCGTCTATGACGGACCTCCGGTCAAAGTACCAACCCTAAATGTTGAAGGACTTTCCATTCTGAAACCTCCATACGGGATTATTGCCGCATTTGATATGACAAAAGGTGAAATTATCTGGCGTATAGCCCACGGTGAAACACTGGACAATGTCCGCAATCATCCTAAACTGCAAGGGATGGACATTCCGAGAACTGGTCAACCCGGCAGTGTCGGAATGATGGTGACAAAAACACTTGCCATCGCCGGCGATATGCGTGTGACAAACCCTGGTGATCGCGAACGCGGGGCGATGCTGCGTGCTTATGATAAAATGACCGGGGAGGAAGTAGGGGAAATATGGATGCCCGCGGGACAGTCCGGATCGCCGATGACCTACACAATAAAAGGCAAACAATATATCATTGTTGCCGTAAGTGGCGGATCATATCCCGGTGAAATACGGGCTTATAAACTCCCCGATGACTAGGAAACCTCAAAAATAATATAATCATATATAAAAACCCCCGGCGAATTATTCACCGGGGGTTTAATATTTTTAAAATCGAAACTTAGGTAAAACGACGATTAATGAAGTTTTCCGGCAGGCCAAAGAGCACCCTGATCCGCAGCAGGAATATTTTTAATTCCTTGGTATACGAATTTCTGGATACGCTTACCTTCGTAAGTTTCAGTTGTATAAATGTTCCCTTTTGAGTCAGTCGCAAGACTATGTGGTGCAAACCACAGGCCTGGCTGACGTCCACCACCACCGAACTTGGTAAGAACTTTCATAGAAGCACGGTCAATAATGTAAACACGTTGGTTCTGACCATCTGCAAGGTAAATATATTTTTGTGCAGAATCTTTTGAGAAATCAAGATCCCAGGTTGAACCTTGAGAACCGGTTTCAGGAGCAATCAGCACTTCAGACTTATAGTTACCATCACGGTCAAAAACCTGAATACGGTCACTGGTACGGTCACAAACATAGAGTAGGCCGTCATCTGATGGCTCAACACAGTGAACCGGACCTGTAAAGACTTTTGACGGTGGCTTGGATGGGTCATGACGATATCTTTCAGTCGGATCGTCAATTTTCTTGGAGCCATAAGCACCCCAGTAACGTTTAAACGCGCCGGTATCTGCATCAAGAACAGCAACACGTCTGTTACCATATCCGTCCGCGATATAGGCTTCATTTGTTTCCTCAACGACAGAAATTTTAGCAACACGTGAGAAGTGTGTTGTATCATTGCTATCCGGTGTGGAAATGCCTGGTGTACCATATTGAGCAATAAATTTACCGTCATTTGTAAATTTCAGGATGTGTGAATCGTTTTGGCCGTTACCACCAATCCAGACGTTGCCTTTATAATCCACTTCAATACCATGGTTTGATTCTGGCCATGTGTATGGTGCGCCGTCAACAGGACCACCCCAGGCACGGACCAGATTACCGTCTGCATCAAATTCAACAATTGGCGGAGCAGGTGTACAACAGATACTTGTACCCTGCTGTAATCCGAGCTCAGCGAAAGGTTTGAAGATGCCTTCTCCCCATGCGCGATGAACAATATAAACATGATCGTTTGCGTCAACTGCAACACCGATTACGTTCCCCAAGATCCAGCCATTTGGTAGTGGCTGTGGCCAAAAGGGATCAACTTCAAATGCAGGTGCCTGTGGTGCTTGTGCTGTTGCATCACCACCCATACCGACATATGATTGTCCAAGGCCTAAACCGACGAGAGTGACAACTAATGCGGCCCCCATCAAAACCTTATTTTTTAATTTCATGATTCCGTTCCATTTTAGTTTTTATTTATTCAGCTTAGCATAACGTTTTAGCGCTTTTCTAAACTGAATACTATGCTGTGAAAAAATGATACAGTATATCAAAGGTACGTTCAAGCACTGAATCAGTTGTATTAACCGTAATAAATTGACTCTTTGTTTCGCTTTTCCTATGTAATACAGCGAATATAGGGTAAAACAGTGTCAATAAAGGGAAATTCGTTCATGAAGAATAAATTATTTTATGATTTTACTATTTTTGGAAAATCTTTGATTGTTGCCGCTATCACGCTGGCGTTATTCGTCGTTTCTTCCTTAACGACACAGGCAAAAGCCCATGATAATCCAGCATCTGTAACAGTACATATGTATGTTAAGCCTGAGGGGAATACTCTAAAACTCCTGCTCCGCGTCCCCCTTGAATCCATGAGCGAACTTGTTTATCCGACTTTTGGCCCCGGCTATCTTGATTTTGAAAAAGCGGATTCTGTATTGCTTGATGCGGCCCATGTTTACCTGACAGACGAGCTGCAGGTTTTTGAAAATGGTGAACTTATCAACGATAAAATGATTACGGCCTACCGCGCAACTTATCCGCAGGACCGCTCAATAAGCACTTGGGAAGCCGCAATTGAAAATATTAAAAAACCAGCCCTTACCAATGAAACCAAGTTATATTATGGGCAGGCCGTTCTGGATGTCCTATATGAATTCCCCATAAAGTCCGAACATTCCAGATTTTCAATTGAGCCCACATTAAACAAACTGGCCAATGTGACAAATACAGTTTTGCGTTTTTTGCCGCCGGACTCTGGCGAACGTGTCTTCAACTATATTGGAAACCCTGGTGTTGTCGAGCTTGATCCAAGCCTTTTTCACGCCCTTTATGAATTTTTGAAACTTGGCTTTTTCCATATTTTGGAGGGAACAGACCACATTCTGTTTCTATTATGCCTGATCATTCCTGTTCGTAATTTTATGGGTCTGGTTCCTGTTATCACCTCTTTTACAGTTGCTCATTCCATAACACTTATTTCGACAGCCTTTGGCCTGGCACCACAGGCATTATGGTTTGCACCGCTTATTGAAATGCTTATTGCCCTCTCAATCGTCTTTATGGCGTTTGAAAATATTGTCGGGGCAAAGCTGGAAAACAGATGGGTCGTTGCATTTGCTTTTGGTCTTGTTCACGGGTTCGGTTTTTCATTCCTGCTATCAGAAAGCATGCAGTTTGCTGGAACACATCTCTTCACCTCTCTGTTGTCGTTCAACCTTGGTGTCGAGGTCGGTCAGCTGTTCATCCTGATCATCGTCCTGCCTCTGCTTAATCTGTTATTCAAATATGTCGTGAATGAAAAAGCCGGCACAATTCTTCTATCTGCACTCGTCGCACATAGTGGCTGGCACTGGATGACAGAACGCAATGATAATCTCATGCAGTATATTTTCGTTATGCCAAAATTTGACCGCGCTTTTTATGTCGATCTGATGCGCTGGGGTATGCTACTCGTTATAATCGCCATAGCCTCCTGGGCAATGTATGAGCTTAAAAAATATATTGAAAAAAAGGCAGCGCTAAAAAAAGCCTCTCATTAATAAGAGGCTTTTTCAAACTTTATCTTATTCAATATGTCTATTATCTAATTGCGTTTTGGCGGGGTGGCAAAATAGCCTTTCGGTACGTATTTACGCATCCTTTTCTGAAGGACTTCAGCGCCATAAACATTTCCGGCCTCATCCGCAGTTACCCCTTCTGCAACGCTTGTATAACGGGGTTCCATTCCATTATTCGGATCGGGAATAAAAGCGGTTACCCATCCGGTAATTGAGCTCCCGATACGGATACCACGTTCCCAGCCCGGGTTACGCTGCCAACCGGTATTTGATTCACTGTCAGCAACATACATTATATCGTTTTTATCAATATAAATACCGCTTGGACGGCCAAACTGGGTCCACTGATCAAGATGATGTCCGTCCAGATCAAAAATCTGAATGCGGCTGTTTTGACGGTCGCCAACAAATAATTTTCCCTGCGAATTAATAGCCAGCGCATGAGGTTCGCGAAGTTCGCCCCGTTCAGCCCCGGTATCACCAAATTCCATCAGATACTCACCCTTGCTGTTATATTTGACAATGCGGTTATTACCGCCCGCTTCATGGCCATCGGCCACAAATATATCGCCGTTTGGCGCTACTGCTACATCGCAGGGCTGATCAAAAATATATTTATCCTTACCCGCAACACCCGCAGTTCCAATTGTCATCAATAACTCACCGTCCGGGCTAAATTTTAGAACCTGATGACCTTTTTTACGCTTTTCATCACCACGGGCATCAGCAATCCATAAATTTCCGTCCGGATCCACGTGCATTCCATGAGGCCAGACAATCATATTTTTACCAAAGCTTTTTAAGATTTTTCCATCAACATCGACCAGCATGATCGGGTCAATATCCGGTGTATCAAGGCAGTTCCCATTTCCACCGCAACGCTCAGCAACCCAGATATTACCATTTCCTGCATAATAAACGGTACTGGTTGATCCCCATTGACGCCCGTCAGGCAATGTAATCCACTCCCCTTTAATAGCTTCGTACGGGTTATCCTGTGCGACTGAAGTTGTGGCAACAACAGACGTCAGGGCCGTTGCTGCCAATAATAAGTTGGTGATCATTTTTTTATTAATCATTGATTATCCTCCAAATTTTTAGTCCGTTTTATGACTATTTTTAATCCGGCTCATTGGACAATAATTTATTGTTTTTGTAAAGATATTAGATCAGACATTCTTTGTTGCAAGAAATCCTGCTCGGCCTGATTGCCGCTTAAGCTGATTGCTTTTTGATAATATCTAATAGCCTTTTTATTTTTGCCGCTTCGCTTGTATAAATCTGCCAGTGCCGCATAATAGGGCTGATAATTGCCAATATCCTGCTTCAAACCTTCAAGGGCCTTAATACTTTCTTCCGGTGAAATAAGATAGGAAAGGGCAACGATCCTGTTTAACTGAATAACGGGTGAAGGCAGCAATTTAAAAAGCTCATCATAAAGAAGTACAATTTCCCGCCAGTTGGTATCCTTAAATCGGCAGGCTTCTGAATGGAGAGCACTTATGGCCGCCTGTATCTGGTATGCTCCTATTTGTTTTCGGGCCAGGGACTTTTCTACCAGGATAGTCCCTTCATTAATTTCATTCATGTTCCATAATGACCTGTCCTGCTCCTCCAATGGTACAAGAACACCATTTTCACCAAAGCGGGCAGTTTTTCGCGAATTATGAAGAAGCATTAATGCCAGAAGCGCTTCTGCTTCCGGCTCTTTCGGGCAAAGATGTAGCAATATTCTGGCAAGTCTTATTGCTTCATCACAAAGTTCTGCTCTTATATGTTTTTTTCCAGATGACGCTGAATAGCCTTCATTAAAAATAAGATATAAAACACTCAGTACCGCATCAAGACGGGCGGCAAACTGATTCTGGTCCGGGATGATATAGGGGATGCCCGCCTGTTTAATTTTTCTTTTTCCACGCACCAAACGCTGTGCCATGGTTTCCGGTTTAACCAGAAATGCTCTGGCAATTTCCGTTGTGGTCAATCCACCAAGAAGCTGCAAAGTTAAAGCAACTGAAATATTATGATCAAGCGCCGGGTGGCAGCAGGTAAAAATTAATCTGAGCCTTTCATCCGGGACTGAATAATCAGATTCCATCAGTTCATCATCCTCCAGAAGAGGAAGAAATTGTTCCTTTTTGGATTCAAAGTTTTTATCACGCCTTATTTTATCAATAATTTTGCGTCTCGCTGTCGTTAAAAGCCAAGCCCGCGCAGAAGGCGGCAGGCCTTTCTCCCGCCAGTTAATCAGTGCCGCTTCTACGGCGTCCTGAAGGGCATCTTCAGCCATGTGGAAATCATTAAAGGATTTAATTAATGAAGAAATCAGGTATCCCCATTCCTCTCGGACAATTTTATGAATTGCCACTTCAAAGTTAATCGGCGGCGTCGATGGGGATACCATATAAAAAGTCTACCTCTCTATCGTCATGATCGGTCTGACTTCTATCGACCCGTAATTTACGGTCGGTATCATGGCCGCATATTTCAATGCATCATCCAGATTTTCGCATTCAAATATATAATAGCCCCCAAGCTGCTCTTTTGTTTCAGCAAAGGGGCCGTCCGTCATCGCCAATTTGCCATTCCTCGCCCGTAACGTCGTTGCTGTATTCACCGACTGCAGGGGATCACTCCCGACCAGAACCCCGTCATTGATAAACTGGCCGGTGGCAGCTTCATATTCCCCGATCAACCGGCCAAATTCCTCAGAGCCCGGCTTTGGACTGGTTTCTTCATTTGCATAAATCAATGCTATATATTTCATGATATTCTCCTCATTTTTTAATCTTAGAAAATAATCTGATTTCAGATTACACCAGCTAAACGAATGGGGAGATTAAAAATCGACAAGTTCGTCTAATTTTTTAAGAAATAGGCAAATGGCCGGTTTTCACATAAATGAGTGCCCCGTCCTCTTTCGTAAATGGTGTATGTTTGCTTAAATGAGGACTCCTGATCCAGGTGCCCTTCGGATAAGCGCCATGTTCATCATAAAATGTGCCTTCAAGCACCAGAATTTCTTCCCCACCCCAATGCTGATGTGGCTTAAACAATGTATTTGGCGCCCATTTTACCAGCGCCACATGTTCTGTGCCATATTCATGTAATGGCATCACCGATAAGCCTGGAACCAGTCCAGGATACCAGTTCGATTCTTTTGTACTTATGCTAAACTGATGCTGGTCTTCTTTTTCAAACTGACACAGCTTGACGAATATAGTCGCTCCCTCCTCACCAATACGTGGTGTATGAGCCGTACCGATAGGGTTTCTGACATAACTGCCTGCCGGATAATCCGCATGTTCGTCAGAAAAAACACCTTCAAGAACGAAAAACTCCTCTCCTCCACCATGCACATGGCTTGGAAATTCACTATTGGGTGCATAACGGACAATTGTGGTTGCCCTTGCCACTTCATCGCCAATGCGGTCAAGCATCATTCTTTCGACGCCCTTCATGGGTGAGGGAACCCATTTATAATCTTTGGGCCGGACCACCGCAACCTGATCAAATTCAGCATTCAATTTCATTGTTACACACTGCCTTCTTTTTCAATCACTAAAATTCTCGCTTCTCCTCTGGGATGGGCGACATGCTCCGTCCCTATACCGGCATAAAAAATGTCCCCGACGTCCAACAGAACTGATTTTTCATCACCATTTTCACGGTAAAACATTTCGACAGTCCCATCTAATACGGCAAATACTTCTTCACCTTCATTAATGTGCCAGACATAAGGTTTATCTGTCCAGTGAAGTCGGGTTGTTATGCCACCCATATTGGCAATATCCCTTGCTCCCCAGGCTTTATTCGCTTTAAAATTTTTGCTTTTGATAATTTCCATTTCTAGTACCTACAAAAAAAGCCCCCATATGGATAATATGGAGGCTTCCTTTAATTAGTCCAGAAATTAATTTCTTCTCGGTGGTGGTGGTGTTCCATGATATGTTTTTGGAATATATTTACGCATTCTCATTTGCGCCACTTCCGCACCATAGACATTACCGGCTTCATCGGCCGTTACCCCTTCGGCCACACTTGTGCCACGGGCATAACCCGGGTTTGGATCAGGAATAAAAGCTGTCACCCAACCATTATTCGCACTTCCGATGCGAATTCCGCGCAGCCAGCCAGGATTACGCTGATAGCCAGTGTTTGATTCACTGTCGGCAACATAAAGCATATTGTTCTTATCAATATAAACACCGCTTGGACGTCCAAACTGGGTCCATTGATCAATATGATGTCCCTCCAGATCAAAAATCTGAACGCGGGCGTTATGACGATCTCCAACAAACAACCGGCCATCTGTACTGATCGCCAGTGCATGAGGTTCACGGAACTGACCACGCTCTGATCCTGTTGAGCCGAATTCCATCAGATACTCACCTTTGCTGTTATATTTGACAATGCGGTTATTGCCACCGGCACCATGACCATCGGCAACAAAAATATCGCCATTTGGTGCTACCGCAACGTCGCAGGGCTGATCAAATATATATTTATCTTTACCCGCCACACCAGCTGTGCCGAGTGACATCAGCAACTTTCCATCAGGACTGAATTTATGAACCTGGTGCCCTTTTTTACGTTTTTCATCACCACGGGCATCAGCAATCCATAAATTTCCATCTGGATCAACATGTAATCCATGTGGCCAGACGATCATATTTTTACCAAAACTTTTTAAGATATTTCCATCCACATCGACCAGCATAATCGGATCAATATCCGGCGTATCCAGACAATTCGTATTGCCACCGCAACGCTCAGCAACCCAGATATTACCATTTCCAGCATAATAAACGGTGCTTGTTGATCCCCATTGACGCCCGTCAGGCAGTGTCACCCATTCTCCCTCTATCGGTTCATAGGGATTTCCCTGTGCCATAGCCGACGCAGAAAAAACAGCGGTTAAAGCCGCGGAAGCAAATAATATATTTGCAATTTTTTTATTAATCCTCATCTAAGATTTCTCCTCATATTCGAAAGTTATATTATTCTGAGTCCCCACTCTTACATCGCATATAGGACTATAAAATAGATTGTTTGTAAAGGTTAACTTGTACCAAAGATAGAATGAAAATAATCATTGCCTGGGCATTTTAATAAAGACTTTCAATCCGCCCAATTCTTCCGATGGCGCATATTTTACTTCTGCATCATTCAAATCAATAATTTCGCGCACGATTGATAGGCCAAGGCCATATCCTTCGCCCGCTTCATCAAGCCTAATTCCACGACTTTCAATCTGCTCATATTTTTCCTGTGAAATTCCCGGACCATCATCCTCTATAGTTATTTCCAGCCCGTCAGAATTTCTGATGCTAACCGAAACAACATGCTGACACCATTTACAGGCATTATCAAGAAGGTTTCCAAAAAGCTCCATCATATCATGCCGATCACCAACAAATTTAGCATCAGGATCAATATTCAATATGCAGTCGATATTTTTATCCTGGTATATTTTTTTGAAAGTCGTAATGAGTGTTCCGATTAATTCTGAAAGATCAATTTTCTGGCCATGGACAGATGATCCGATAATTCTCGCCCGTCTGAGCTCACTATCCAGTTGATGTTTGATCTGTTTGGTCGCACCTTTTATCTCTTCGGGTCTTATTTTATCATCTCCACCCGATACATTCTGCTCAATTAAAGCCAGCGGTGTTTTAAGTGCATGTGCCAGATTTCCCAATGCTGTTTTAGATCGTTTAACCCGGTTATCAACCATCACCATCAATTTGTTGATTTCCATAACCAATGGTAAAACCTCTTCTGGTACTTTTTCATTGAGGAAATTGTTTTCTCCTGACCCAATCCGCGCCAATTCCTCAGTTGTTGCCTGCAGGGGGGCCATCCCACGATTAACAATAAAGCGCTGTATCAGCATCAATAGCAGCACAATGGCACCATTTAAAACAACCAGCGCAATGGTAAGAGTGCGCAAACTGTTTGTAATTGGCGTAAAATCCTCTGCAACGGCTATTCGTATTAATTGCCCATCTTTCAGATAGCCCCCTTCCAGGATCAGAAGCCTTTGGCCGTTTGGCCCGTTTTCCTGTTTTAAAGCCGTTTTGCCGATCTCAATTTTGGAGACTGACATTGTCTGATCCCATAATGAACGGGACAAATACTCCCTATGTGACATTTCAATATGGAAATAATGACCCGAAAATGGTTGGAGAAAAATAGGATTGAGTGTCTCTTCATTAAGAAAGAGATTTCCGTCTTCGCCCGGTTTTAAATTTGCCAATAGAGCATCAATATCATGCTGGAGCCGGGTTTGAACAAACTCTTCTCCAAACCTGTTAAAAAAAACAATATTTATACCAATCAAAGTACTGAAAAATATCAGGGAAACAATAAATACACCTAGGTTAAGACGGGACTTTAAACTGCTCATGACCGTTCCTCAAAAACGTAGCCCTGTCCTCTTTTTGTTTTTATCATTTCATCACCAAGAATTTTACGCAGTCGTCTTATATAAACTTCTATGACATTACTGTCCTTATCCGAAACATCATCATATATATGTTCGGTCAAATGGGTTTTCGATAATATTTCATTCTGATGCATCATCATATATCGCAGCAACCTGAATTCAGTGCCCGTCAGTTCATATTCCTGACCAGCATCCGTTGTAACGGTCTGTTTTCGTTCATCCAGACTTATGCCACCCGCCGCAAGACCAGCACCTACTTTTTGATTGGTACGGCGGATCAATGCATTTACACGTTCAATGAGTTCCTCAAAATGAAACGGTTTTCCAAGATAGTCATCTGCCCCTGCCTGAAAGCCATCAACCCGCTCCTGCCAGTCATCGCGGGCTGTCAGGATGAGTACAGCCTGTGAATTTCCTTTTCTTCGCCAGTTTCTTAAGACATCCAGTCCTGAAATATCCGGCAATCCCAGATCAAGAATTACAACATCATATGAAATTTCGTCCCCCATGAATTCCGCATCTATACCTGTTGAGACCAAATCGACTGCAAAACCTTTGCCCCGAAGATCCTCTGCCAGTCTAGGTCCGAGCTTTGGATCATCTTCAACAAGCAGTAATCTCATTCTAGCCCTCCAGCAAACTTGATGCATCCTGACCCGTCTTACCATCCAGATAATAGGTCACAACAACGCCTTTGGCCGTTAGAATTTCAATCTGATAAATAAGCACACCGTCATAATTAAGCAGCTCAACTTCAAGCATTCGGTCATCTTTTTCCCTGTGGATAAATGAGATAATTTGCTCAAGCCCCAGAATATCGCCACTTTTTAATATTTCCGCCAATTCTTCCTGTGATAAATGATTGGATTCATATTGTTCTTCCTGTGAAAAGGCACTCTCACCACCAAAAAGCAATACCATCACCCCAAAAAACATAAGTGGAATTTTATAAAAATTAATCTGCTTCATAGGATGATAAATTCCCCGCATCTAATAATGGTCTGATCATATAATGAATATCAGCGTTTGCAAAATCCTTCTTCAGCCGACCCAATATATCTTTTGCCTGTACTTCCGTGACATGCGATTGGAACATTTTTTTAACGGATTTCCCAGTAACGCGTTCTGATAGTGTCATTGCATTTTCATGGGCTCCGTGTCCATCAAGGGACAGACTGTTAAATCCTTTAATTTCATCCTGCTCTAATAACCAGTCGATGATCGTGCTTTCAATAGCGACCGGCACGATAAGTGATAGCATACAAAGGCTCATGAATTTTTCTCCCCACCGGAATTATTTCCCAATCGGCTATACAAAATCGGCAAAAGAACCAGTGTCAGCAATGTTGAAGTAACCAACCCGCCTATAACAACGATTGCCAGTGGTCTTTGAATTTCAGAACCGGGTCCTGTTGCAAACAAAAGCGGGACAAGACCGAATGCCGCTATACTAGCGGTCATGAGAACCGGTCTCAGCCTTCTGATTGCTCCTTCCATAATGACTTCTGCAATCGGTTTTCCAAGAGCATAAAGCTGATTAAAATAACTGACCATGACAACGCCATTAAGCACCGCAATCCCTAGCAGGGCGATAAACCCGACCGAAGCCGGAACAGATAGATATTCACCGGATAGCCAGAGAGCGATAATTCCCCCGGTCATGGCAAAGGGAATATTGCTTAATACCAGTAGCGCCTGTCGGATTGACTTAAATGTCACGAAAAGAAGCAGAAAAATTAGTCCAAGAGCAACCGGGATCACGATAGAAAGCCTTGCGGCCGCCCGTTGCTGGTTTTCAAACTGTCCCCCCCATTCAAGCGTATATCCGCTTGGCAGTTCCACATTTGAGGCAGTGAGTTCCTTTGCTTCCTCCACAAATCCAACGAGATCACGGTTTGCAACATTGGCAATGACAACCACCATACGGGATCCTTTTTCACGCTGGACAGAGACAGGACCTTCAACCCGCTCAATTTTAGCAACCATGGCAAGAGGGACACGCCGTCCTTCCGGCAAAGTGATTTGCAGATTTTCAAAATCTGCCGGAGAATTTCTGACCTCTTCCGTTCCTTTAATAATTATCGGTGTCCGGCGCGCCCCTTCATAGACCAAACCGACATTCAGACCTTCAATCTGACTTCTGAGCAGTTCCGAGATCTCATCAACTGAAATACCAAGACGTCCTGCTGCCATTGTATCAATCTGAAGCCTAAGATATTGTGCCCCTTCATTGGCAGGTTTATAAACGTTATCCGCCCCTTCAATGTCCTGAAGAATATCAATAATTTTTGCGCTAATGGCATTTAACTGGTTCTGGTCTTCACCAAAAACTTTTATGGCAATATCCCCACGAACACCGGTCAGCATTTCAGAAACCCGCATTTCAATGGGCTGGGTAAAATTAAATGCGACGCCAGGAATTTCCGCCAGAACATCATTAATTTTTGCCATCAGTTCTTCTTTACTGTCCACCGTCCATTCATCACGAGGCTTAAGGACAAGAAATCCATCCGTTTCATTAAGACCCATGGGGTCAAGCCCAATTTCATCCGAGCCGACGCGGGCCACCATACTGTCAATTTCTGAAATATTTTCCATTAAAATCTGCTGAATTCGATTGTCCATTTCAATGGATTTTTCAAGTCCGACTGATGGCAATTTCTCCCACTGAATGATCATATCACCTTCATCCATTGTCGGCATAAAGGTTTTCCCGACCTGGATATAAACCAGGAGCGCAACAGCAAGTAATATTCCGGATGAAATAAATACCTTCTTTGAGTTTTCCAGTGACCAGTTGAGTATGGGGACATATTTCTTCTGCAACGTCCTGACAAGCCAGGTTTCAGAATGACTGACCTGACTGGGAAGATATGACGCGATTACCGGAATTACAGTCAGGGACAGGAAAAGTGACGATGTTAGCGCAAATACAATCGTCAGTGCCACCGGTGAAAATAATTTTCCTTCCAGTCCCTGTAAAGACAGCAGCGGCAAGAACACAATAATGATAATCAGCATGCCCGAGGTAACCGGTAAGGAAACTTCTGAAACTGCGCGATAAATGAGATGCAGTTTCGGCAGCTTCTGATTTTTTTCATCAAATAAATAAGTCACTATATTTTCAACCACAACGACCGCTGCATCAACCAGTATACCAATGGCGATGGCAAGACCACCAAGGCTCATCAGATTTGCAGACATGGAAAACTCTTTCATCCATATAAATGTTGCCAGCGCGGCAAGTGGTAAAATGAGCGCGACGGTCAGGGCAACACGCAGATCGCCAAGGTAAACCAGAAGCAGAACCAGAACCAGTACAATAGCTTCACCGAGTGCCTTGGAAACCGATCCAATAGCTTTGTCGATCAGTTTTCCCCTGTCATAAAACACATTGATGGAAATGCCATCCGGTAAACTTCTTTCAATCTCAGCAAGTTTCTCATTTACGCCTTCGACCACTTCCTGGGCATTAGCTCCCCGCAAACTAAGCACAAGCCCTTCAACAGCTTCTCCCTGACCGCGTGCCGTGACACCGCCGTAACGGGTAATAGAGCCAATTTTGACGGTTGCAATGTCAGCTACGCGGATTGGCTCGGTAAGATGCTGCCTGACAATAATATTTTCAATATCGGAAATGCCTGTAATGCTGCCACTGGTTCGCACCAGAAGAACTTCTTCTCCTTCGTTAAGGCGGCCGGCACCATCATTTTTATTATTTTCCCGTACTGCATCAATAACTTCGGACACAGTAATATTATGGGCCAATAAAAGCGAGTTATCGGGGGTAATTTCAAATGTCTTTACCAATCCACCAAGGGCATTTACATCAGCCACACCAGGAACCCCGCGCAATGCGGGTCTGATAACCCAGTCAAGGAGCGACCTTTTTTCCATCAGGCTCATCGTATCGCCATCAATGGTAAACATGAACATTTCACCAAGCGGCGTTGTCATCGGGGCAATCCCGCCGGAAACACCGGCTGGAAGGTCTTCCATTATGGCATTTAGCCGTTCTGATACCTGCTGACGGGCCCAGTAAATATCGGTTCCCTCCTCAAAATCAATGGTGATATCGGTCAAAGCATATTTTGAAATAGAGCGCAGCATGCTTTGATTGGGAAGACCCAACATCTCAACTTCAATAATCGCAGTGATCCGCTGCTCAATTTCTTCCGGAGTCATACCCGGTGCCTTGAGGATGATTTTTACCTGGGTTGTGGATACATCCGGGAAAGCATCAATTGGGGTATCACCAAAAGAAACCCATCCCCCCGCAATAACAAGCACTGCAACAAGGAGGACGATCAGCCGCTGAGTAAGCGAAAACTGTATGAGTTTATCCAGCATTATTCTTCGCTCCCCAATCCTTCCATCATCCCTTTTAGGGTGACAAGGCCTTTGGAGGCAATCTGATCACCTTCTGCCATTTCTGCCATAATGACAAGTGACGATCCTTCATCAGCAATAATTTTTACCGGCTTTAACAAAAACCCTTGCGAATTCCTGATAAAAATACTTGCATTATCGCCACTTCTGATAACGGCCCCAGCCGGAATTCTGAACAATTCCCCTGCTTCATTTTTCTGTTCAAGTCTGGCTTTCACCAGTTGGCCGGGGATAAATTCTGATTGTCCGGAAGAAATCTCTCCTCTGACGATAATTCCCTGATCTTCCTCGTGGACCATTTTACCGATGGTAATAATACGGCTTTCAACAGACGAACCGTCTATGGTTATTTTATTACCAGGCTGAAGTGACTCTCTTAAATATAATGGCACATGGATTTCAATCCAGAGCGGATTAATCTGTCCTACTTCATAAAGGGACATATCTTCACTGATATGCTCTCCCGTTCTGGCATTCTGTTTCAGAACGACACCATCAAAGGGCGCTCGGATAATCAGATTTTTCTGCATCTTACGGCTTTCTTCAAGTGCCTTTATATCAGCAGGATCAAGTCCGGAAAATTCAAGGGATTGCTGGGCGCGGAAGACGGAAGCCTCTGCATCCTGAAATGCGGCTTCACCACTTAAATAACTTTTCTCAGAAATAATTCCTTCTTTAAAAAGCTCAATATTACGCTGATGATTTCTGGTCATTTGTAATTTTGTAAATAACGCATCCAGATAAACCTGTTGCGCATTCAAAAATTCCGGACTTGAAATTTCAGCCAGTTTCTGTCCTTTGCTAATCTGATCGCCTTCGGCCACATAAAGTATATTGACAAGTCCCGGCAACATTGGATTAAGTACCATAATTTGCGAATTTGGAATGACCACTTGCGCAGGAAACCCGGTGCTCCATACGGATGAAATTTTCTCAATATCACGAGTTTCAATACCCATTTTATCAATTTGTGATGCAGTAATTTTAATTTGCTCGTCTGACGCATTGGCTATGCTACCCAATAAAAATAAACTGATTAGTGCCTTCAAGATTATTTTCATGGCAATAATACTCCCTTAACCTGATTATGCCGGGCTACTGCCCGCTTACATTCAATAATAATTTTTTTATTTGCCGCTGAAGATGAAAAATACTGTTCCTGAATTTTCAGAAAATCAAACAAGTCAGTTTCACCCAAATCAAAGGCTTTTTTTCCAAGTCTTAAATTTTCACTGGCCATTTCAAAATGTTTGGCGGAGAGCGGCAGCTCGGCTTCACATACCTCAAGGTCGTTGTCCGCTTCATGGAGGGCAAGCCTGTATTCCCTTTTGACCAGTTCCCGTTCCCGCTCCATTTCTGCGAGAGCAAGAGCAGCTTCAGCACGTTTAGACTTCATTTGGGCACCGGCACCAAGAGGAACCAGCACTCCAACACCAATAGAGTCAATATTATGGCCTGTATAGGAAGCCGTTTCCCGCTTAACGCCTACGGATAATTTCGGTGGGCTGCTCCAGCTGTTTCTCTGCTCATTATAAGAAGCATCAAGATAATCAACTTTCGCATTATAAAACCTTAATATCGGCGCATTTTCAGTATCTGTTTCATGATCAATCTCTTCTTCAAAAAATGCCGGAATTTCTGTTAGCCCAGTAACACTCTCATATCTTTTGCCCGCATGAATAAATTCTGCTTGGGCGTTAATCAGCTCCATTTTACGGCTCATCACTTCTTTCTGGCTTAAAAGCTCATCCTGTTTAGGTAAATTTCCGGCTGCAATTCTCCTGCTAATATCGCGTTCCAGATCCTCGGCGATTTTTAAGTTTGCCTGTGCCTGTTGCAGCTCGGTCTGTGCCAGTTTGATTTGCCATAGATGTTCGCGGATCTGACCATTTACACTCAAAATAGCTAAATCCTGATAGGCTTTAGCTTCCTGATCAGACATCCTTGCTTTCTGATAACTTGCTGATTTTTGTCCTGGCATCCATAACGGCAGCTCCAAGAGCACTTTCCCATTCCCGCAATCCCTGGTTTGACAGTAAGCGGTCATTTTGCATTTTAAGCGAAATTTCCGGAGTATCCGCAAATAAACTTGATGCACGACTTCTTAAGGCGTCAGCATTTTCCTCTTTGGATTTCACCACGCCAAGATCTGGTGATCTTGCCATAGCAGCACTCACCACTTCACCAAGGGTCAAAGTTTCGCTCTCAACAATTTCAAATTCGGGAGTTTCCTGCTGCTCAGCGAAAAGAGCAAAAGGCCAGATCATAAGCGTGAAAAAAATTACACGATTAAGCATTATAAACACTCCATAATTCAAATTAAACCCTAGGTATCATCCGCAGCTTAAATGAACCTGAAAATGTTTCTCTTAATTATATTTTTCAATAGGTATTAAAATGGGGGGTTTTAAAAATAACTCCCACAAATACAGAATTCATTTTTATGATTTTTTTATTTGCTAGAATGGAATTCTAATTTTCCCCTCATTCCTGTCCTTAATACACCGCTTTATACTCCTGATTTGCAGTATAATTTAACTGTACATATAGGGATGTATAAACAGGGGTAGCGAAAATGGATAAACCTCAACCATGGCGTCGTGTGTTGTTTTTGGCACTTTTTGTTTCGTTCTTTTTCTATTCTGCCAATATCTACACATCCGGCACCGCACTGAATGGCGAAACTGCCGCTAGTGAAAATGTCCTGCACGGACAAAAATTATTTCGGGAAAATAACTGCTGGGCCTGCCACCAGATCTATGGCCTTGGCGGTTATATGGGACCTGATCTTACCAATGTAGTGGCTAATCCCGATCTTGGACCCGACTATGCGCGCATGTTCATTGAAGAAGGCACTGACCGGATGCCAAATTTTGGATTTAACGAGCAGGAAGTTGATGATCTCATCGCCTACCTTAAGCATGTCGGCGAGGGTGGTAATTATAACCCCAAGAAAGGAGAGATAACCTGGTATGGAACAGTCAAATACGAACGTTAATAATCGCTCCGGCGTATGTTTTGTTATCCTCGGACTGATGTCTTTGGGTGGATGTGTACTTATGGGTGTGCTGGGGGCTTTTAAATATTTATACCCCGACACGTTAAGCGGCTTTGAATTTTACCAGTTACGGCCCATCCATGTCAGTCTTGCCGTTGCCTGGATTTTTCTTGCCGCTATTGGGGGGATATATCATTATTTACCAAAATACCGGGGACTTAGCCTCGCCTGGTCAAGATCCATGCCACTGCATTTTTGGGTCTTTGTGATCACCGGTATTGCCATCCTTGCCGCCTATATTATGGGGAAATTTGGCGGTCGTGAATATTGGGCTTATCCACCCGTGTTATCAACACCCATTTTCGCCACATGGATTATGTTTGGCATTAACATTCTTTTGACGATGAAAAAGGAAAAAGGCCCCTGGCCGGTCTATTACTGGATGTGGATGACCGGGATTATATTTTTCCTGATTACTTTTACCGAAGCTCACCTATATCTAATCCCGTTTTTTGATGAAAATATTGTCCGTGAAACTACCATTCAGTGGAAATCCTATGGCGCGCTTGTCGGGTCCTGGAATATGCTGGTCTACGGCACAGCCATGTTTGTGATGGAATATATCAGCGGCGATAAGAAAATGGCCCATTCCAATGAAGCTTTCCTGCTTTATATCCTGAGCTTTGTTGCACTAATGGTTGGCTGGTCACACCATGTATATGCGGTGCCCTCTGCCTCGTGGATTAGAATGCTTGGTTACGCCGTCAGTATGGCAGAACTTATTATTCTTGCCGACATTATCTGGAAATGGCGGCAATCACTAACACCGGATCAGAAATTCACTCATCGCCAGTCTTATCGCTTTATTTTTGCGGCCGATATCTGGGTATTTTTAAATCTGATTTTAGCGATCCTGATTTCAATACCGGCGTTTAATCTGTTCTCTCACGGCACCCATATCACCGTTGCCCATGCAATGGGAACAACCATCGGCATCAATACCATGATCCTGATGGGCTCAGTCTTTTTGATAATCGAAGAGCTAAAAGGTGCTGAATTCAGTGGCTGGTCAAAAAAATGGGCCTCCCATGGCTATTGGCTCAGTAATATTTCTCTTGTTGTTTTCCTCACCGCCTTGATGGTTGCAGGCTCCATGGAGGCCTTTAAAGAATGGGATGATTTTTATGAGCGCTCGGAAGCGGTCATGCCCATGCTTCTGATTTTCTCAATTTCCGGTGTCGGCCTTCTTGGTGGACTATGGCTTGTTGTTGTTGCAGCCTTAAACATGTTATGGCCGGCAAAAAGTCAGAAAGAAACGATAACGGTCACTGCAGAATAAAATTACTCCTTTATAAACGGATTACCGTGACCCCCGTTCCTTCAAAGCTGTCCATATTCATTAATGCATCAATCGATTGCTCCAATGAAATGGTTTGACCGATCAGCTTTTCAGGGGAAAGCTTGCCCTTTTCAATCAAGCCAATAAGTTCAGGATAACGATATGCCTGTATGCCATGGCTGCCGATAATTTCCAGCTCGTTAGCCACCACGATATCCATCGGCAAGTTCGGCTTGCTCTGGTCGGCTACCAGCAGACCGACCTGAATATGTTTACCGCGCTTTTTAAGAGACCTGATTGAATTTTCACAAGTGACAGGATTGCCAAGCGCATCAATGGAAATATGCGCCCCTCGCTTTGAAATTTCAAAAACAGCCTGCGGCACTTTCTCATGCAATCCGTTTACGGCGAAATCCGCGCCTATCGCCCTGGCAAAATCCAGTTTATCATCATCAATGTCAACGGCGATCACTTTGGCGCCATAGGCTTTTGCAATCATGATGGCTGATAACCCCACGCCGCCACAGCCATGTACCGCAACCCATTGACCAGCGTCCACCTTCCCTTGGTCAACAACAGCCCGGTAAGAGGTCACAAATCGGCATCCCAGACTGGCCGCTGTAACAAAATCCATGGAATCAGGCAACCTCACCAGATTAATATCAGCATAATGAATGCCCACATATTGGGCAAATGACCCCCAATGGGTAAAACCGGGCTGGAATTGATTATCGCAGACCTGCTGATTGCCTGACAGGCACTCAGGACAATGCCCGCAACCCCCGACAAATGGAACGGTTACACGGTCACCAGCTTTCCATTTTTTGACATCTTTGCCGACCACCTCAATGATACCGGCAAGTTCATGACCCGGCACATGGGGCAATCTGATGTCTGGATCGTGACCTATCCAGCCATGCCAGTCGCTCCGGCAAAGTCCTGTTGCAATAACCCTGACAACAACACCATGATCAACTGGCGCTGGATCAGTTACCTGTGTAATCTCTGGCTTTTTACCGAATTCTTCGAACAAAACGGCTTTCATCAATCACTCCATCCTCATTTTTGTTAAAAAAACACAAAAATAAGAATGGAGCAATATGAATTCTGCAAGGTTCTAATGATGATAAGGATCAATTCCGTTTCAGTCTGCCATAAGCCGCAACAATGGCCGCACTGTCGATCATGAAATGTTCATATAAATCGGGAAGATCACCTGTCTGTCCAAAGGCCTCAACACCAAGCGGCACAACCGGGTTCCCATGAATACTACCAAGCCATGAAAGGTTAAGCGGGTGACCGTCACAAACGGAAACGACGACACAGTCCCGTGCCAGATTAGACATCAGGTTCTCGATATGGGAAGTCTTCTGAATTTTATTTATCGCACTGCTTCGGCGCGATGCCGCCCAGTCACGATATAGAATATCCGATGACGTTACGGCAAGAACCGCCATATCCTTATTTTCGTGCTGCAAATCCTGTACGGCACCCATAACCTCCGGCGCAATGGCTCCTGAATAAATTATGGCTCTTGTTGTTCCACTTGTTGGTTTTCTGAGCCAATAAGCTCCTTTAACAATATTATCTTTATCTTCCTCAGAAAGCTTACGGGGAAGCTGATCAATTTTTCGCGTTGACAGACGGAGATAAACTGATGATCCTTCCTCGTCCTGCATGGTTTCAAACGCCCATTTCATGAGTACTGCAAGTTCATCGGCATAGGAAGGTTCAACCGACGTCAGTCCCGGTTGAGAAAGGCCAATCAGCGGCGTGCCGATGGACTGATGAGCACCACCTTCTGGTCCAAGCGTAACCCCGGAAGGGGTCGCAACAAGCATGAAGCGGGCACCCTGATAAGCGGCATAATTTAAGGCATCAAGCCCCCGGGCAATAAACGGATCATAAAGGGTCCCCACCGGGAAAAGTCTTTCTCCAAAATGATGATGGGCAAGACCCAACTGACCAAGCAGTGAGAACAGATTATTTTCGGCGATCCCAAGCTCCATATGCTGACCCGAAGGCCCTTTACGCCATATCTGGGTGCTAGGAATTCTTTTATCCTTGAAAATATCAGCCACGTCTTCACGGGCATAAAGGTTTCTGCGGTTCACCCACGGCCCGAGGTTGGTTGAGGAAGTCACGTCCGGACTTGTAGTAATAATCCGGTCGGCAAGCTCACTATCGCCCTTGGCAAGATCAAACATGATTTTACCGAAAGCCTCCTGGGTTGACTGGTAGTCATCGCTTGGCGCCGGAATTTCCGGAATACGGATGGCGGCAGCTTTCTTAATTGCTTTTTTACGCTGTTGATAGGCACTGTTATCAATAAAATGCTGTAATTTTTCCGCGTGTTTTTCCAGCCCGCCAAATTTATCCCATTCCGCGCCTTGTGGCACTTTCTGGTCTTTTTGGAACTGTGCCATCTGCCCGACGCTCATCAGCCCGGCATGGTTATCCTTGTGTCCGGCAAGCGGCAGGCCATGGCCTTTTACAGTATAGGCTATAAAGCACTGCGGCTGGTCACTTTCGGCCTGACTGAAGGCTTCGGTCAGGGTTTCAAGATCATGACCCCCAAGGTTGGTCATAACTTCGGCCAGTTCAGGATCACTATAGCTATCCAGAAATTCGCCAAGCTTGCTTGTTCCTTTAAGCTCATCAGAGAGCTGTTTTCGCCATTCAGCGCCGCCCTGATAGGTCAAGGCTGAATAAAGCTGGTTCGGACAGTTATCAATCCATTTGAGGATTGCTTCACCCGCTGGTCCTTTCTGAGCTTTGAGCAGTTTTTTTCCGTACTTAAGGGTAGAAACCTTCCACCCCAGACTGTCAAATACACCACTAATCCGACCGAAAAGAGCATCATCAACCACACCATCAAGACTTTGACGGTTATAATCGATAACCCACCAAAGATTTCTGACCCGGTGCTTCCATCCTTCTAGCAGGCTTTCAAAAATATTGCCTTCGTCAAATTCCGCATCACCCGCAAGGGCGATCATCCGACCCATTGCTTTTTCATCGTGCCAGCCGTGATCAACCATATAATCCTGGGTCAGGGAATTAAATAAGGTCGCCGCAACACCCATCCCGACCGAACCTGTTGAAAAGTCAACATCCGTCGTATCCTTTGTCATGGATGGATAGGACTGTGCCCCCCCAAAACCACGAAAATTCTGCATTTTAGGCAGTGTCTGACGATCCATCAGATACATGATTGCATGCATAATGGGGGAGGCATGGGGTTTCACAGCAATCCGGTCATTCGGCTTTAAAATATGGAAATATAAGGCCGTCATAATCGTTGCCAGTGAAGCACTGGACGCCTGGTGACCACCGACCTTAAGACCATCCCGCGACGGACGAAGATGATTGGCGTTATGGATCATATAGCTTGCCAGCCAGAGGACTTTTTTCTCAAGCAGCTTTAAATTTTCCAGATCTGCTTTGGATATTTTTTTTACTGGCCCACTTGCCTTGCCGATAGTCGTCATTCCTCACCTCAAAATATAAAAGTTACCAGAGAGTAACATTTATATTTCTAGATGCCAAGTAAATTTGAATAACGAAATGATTTTTGATTTATGCCAGCAGGTTTTGATTATCCTTAAGAGCCGACAAGACCGCCTCAATATCCTGACTATTATTATAAAAATGGGCCGAAAGCCGTAAATTTCCATCCCGACATGAGGCGACAATATTCTGCTCAGCCAATCTCTCAACCAGTGCATATTGATCGGTTGAGGCAACAGTAATCATGGCACCATGCTGCTCCGGATCGACAGGTGACATCAGCTTTCCGCCAATTTTTTGAACCCCTTCCTTCAGATATTCATTAAGGGCAGCTACATGTTTTCTGATATTCTCAACACCTATTTCAAGAATTAGGTTTAGACCTGCCTCCGCGGCATAAAGATTGGGCACCGCCGGTGTTCCCTGTTCAAAACGTCTGGCAGAATTTGCCGGAATATTATCATGGATGAGCATGGCATGGATATCTTCCTGGGCAAACCATCCGGTTTGGGTTGGGCTTGATTTACTGATCAAACCCTCACGGACATAAAGAAAACCAACACCAGCAGTAGAAAGCAGATATTTAAGAGAGCCGCCAACGATGAAATCAACATCCCAGTCAGCGGCATTGATCGGTACCGCACCAACTCCCTGATAGGCATCAACCAGAATCATCGCGCCATTTTTTCGGGCAATATCACGAATTTTAGGGATATCGGCAAGGGCCCCATTTCGGTAGCACACCAAGGGAACAGCCACCAACAGGGTCTTGTCATCAACCCGTCTTTCAAGTTCATCCAGGTCAATCATGCCATTTTTTTCTTTTACATGGACGACTTCTGCACCATTTTTTTTAAGCGCATGCCAGGCTTGAGCCTCCGTAGGAAAAGCTAGATCGGTCGTAACGATTTTTTTTCGGGGACCTGAAAAATCAAGACTGCTTGATACCGCGCTTAAAGATGCCGATGCCGATGCCGTAACCGCAATTTCACTGACCTTTGCAGAAAGCAGCTTTGCAAACAGACCCCGGACCCTTTCAAGACGATCACACCAGTTGATCCAGTCCGCCCCAAGCATGTGCCTGTCTTTAAGATAGCTCAAGAAAGCCGCTTCAACCTCGTTCGAGAGAGCGGCATAGGAACAGCTGTTGATATAAACCTTATTTTTAAAAATCGGAAAATGTTTCCGATAGTCTTCCATTGATTTCATTATTTACCCTAATAGTTAATTGCCGGACTGCCTGATGGATAAAAAACGCCCATAAGAAGCATGCCATCATCCGCCGTACATTCGAGGGAATGGCCCTGACGGTGCGGCAGGAACAATACATCACCGCATTCAACCGTCGCCCATTTGGTGCCTGTCCACATCCGGCCAAAACCGGATAGAATAACAATGGCCTCCTCATAAAGGTGGCGATGCATGGCTGCACGGGATTTTGGGATCTGGCCGATAAACTGGGTAACCTCATTTGACCCAACTTTTTTATCGACGAGTTCCTGATAAAAACGGTTGGCCATAACATTAGCCGTCGCAAGGTCGAATGCCACATAGCGCTCGGGAAAATCGGCTTGAAATTCACTTTGATTTTCATCTAACACACTTAGCTCACTGAGCATCGGGCAGGCTGTTGCATAAATGGTCATATTTTCTTTTGCAATAACGCGGAATGATTCACCGGGCCTTACATAAATACCAGCCTCAGCAGCAACATCAAATTCCCGTCCTGCGATATCAACTTTGCCTTTTCCATCAACAAAATATAGAACCGTATCAACCCCCTTATATTCAAGCCACGGTGTTGTTCCGGGTGAAACTGATAATTTATGAAGACTTAGTTTTGTTGCCCCGTCCTCTTCCGAAATAACAGGCTGGTACCTTAAGTTTCCCGCCACTTTATCATTTTCCGCCTGCGGCGTTAAAACATAGGCCCCACCGTCAATGAGCGCCTTGCCATTTTCGCGCTCAACAAAGTGGGATCCTTTCATGCTCTCCACTTCTTCGGGGGTGGCTTCGGCATAAACATCTTCAAGGTTATTATGGGATCCATCGCAATAAGGACCGGACTTTGTCGCCTTACAGACACAAAGAAGCACATCTTCATCCTTATCAGCGGTAAAAACCATTGGCCTCTTGTTCGTCGCTTTATGGGAACCATCACAGAAAGGCTGGTTTTTACTGAGCTTACAGGTGCACCAGGCGTATTTTTTACCAGCCTCTAGACTAACAAGCGTCGGTTTATTTTCTGCAACATATTTGTCTTTTTTTTCTGTCATATCATCACCTGTTATTTTGTGGCCAATTTTATCATAAGATCCGACGGCTGCCACCATCGATCACCATGTTTTTCAGCAAATTCATTTATTTTACGAATCACATAATCAAGCCCTATTTGCTCCGCATAAAAAAGCGGCCCGCCTTTATAACGGGGAAAACCGAATGCAGCGGTATAAACCACATCAACATCACTTGCTCTTATGGCAATACCTTCCCCAACAATTTTATAGCCTTCATTGATCAGGGCAAATATGCAGCGCTCTTCTATTTCTTTGTCACTGATAGTGCGGCGCCTGATCTGAAATTCTTCCGCAAATTTTTTGGCCAGTTCAGTAACCATCGGATTTATTATCTTTTGACCCCCGTCATAAATATAAAATCCTGTCCCTGTTTTCTGCCCCTTATGCCCATCCTTCACCAATGCCGCATGAATAGCAAAAGCCCTTTGATCATATAGCTCAGGACTAAGATTTTCACGCGCCATCACCCCAATATCTATACCGGCCATGTCAAGCATGGTAAACATGCCCATCGGCATACCGAATTCATAAAGTACGCGGTCAACCTGCTCAACATCTGCCCCTTCAAGCAGAAGTAGTCCTGCCTCCCGTCCATAACAGGAGGACATCCGGTTGGCGATAAAGCCGTAGCAAACCCCGGATACCACAGCCGTTTTCCCAATCATTTTTGCCAATTTCAATGCCGTTGCCAGTACCTCGTTCGACGTATGATCCGTTCTAACAATTTCTAAAAGCGGCATAATATGGGCCGGGCTAAAAAAATGAAGGCCAAGAACATTCTGTGGTCGCGATGTCGCGCTGGCCATTTCATTAATATCAAGAAAAGATGTGTTTGTCGCCAGGATCGCGGTTGGTTTTGCCACACTATCCAGTTTTTCAAACACCTGTTTTTTAATATCCATATTTTCAAACACAGCCTCAATCACAAGATCAGTATTTGAAATATCTTCATATTTGCAGGTAAGGGTAAGCCCGGCCAACATCTTTTCTTTCTGAACTTCCGTGATGCGGCCCTTTTTGACTGATGAAGCATATATACCAGAAATTTTCTGCCTCGCGGCATCACATGCGTCGGGGGAGATTTCCAATAAAGTGACTGGAAGCTGTATATTTAAGAAATTCACAGCAATGCCGCAGCCCATAATGCCACCGCCGATGACCGCAACCTGCCTAATATCATAAACGGCTGTGTTTTTATCAATACCGGGCACTTTTGCTGCTTCACGTTCTGCAAAAAACAGATGGCGCTGGGCTTTTGACTGCGCCCCTTCAACAAGTTTTATAAATTGTTCCCGTTCAACCATTAACCCCTCTTTAAAAGATAAGGTGGTGGCAGCTTTCACAGCTTCTATCGCTGCCGCTGGCGCAAGAAAACCACGAGTTCGGGCAGCTATTTTTTTTGCAAATATATCAAAAACTTCAGAATTATCTTTGATGTCTAGATCACTTACTCTTTTTACCGGAATATTGTTTTTTATAATGTCTTCAGCAATTGCCAGAGCATCCTGTTCCAGATTATTTTGGCTGACCCGATCCGCAATTTTAAGCGACAAGGCTTTTTCTGCTGAAACTGGCTTTCCGGTTGTGATCATGTCCAATGCCTGAGAAACGCCTGTCAAACGGGGGAGCCGCTGGGTCCCGCCCGCACCGGGTATAAGCCCCAGATTTACTTCCGGCAGCCCGACTTTTGCTGACGCTTCCAATATCCGGTAATGACAGCAAAGCGCCAGTTCAAATCCGCCCCCAAGGGCCGTACCATGAATGGCAGCAATCAAAGGAATATCGATTTTATCCATTTGATCCATCAGTTCCGGTAAGCTTGGGGATTTGGGTGGTTTTCCAAATTCTGAAATATCGGCACCGGCACAGAAGGTGCGCCCGGCACAACGTAAGATTATTGCCTTGACTTCATACTTTACGCCCACATCCGACAAAGCCTGCGAAACGCCTTCCCGTACTGCATGTGAAAGCGCGTTCACCGGTGGAATATCAATGGTGATCACCGCTATATCATTGTATATTTCAGTGGAAACAACACTCACTAATTCAGACCTCTATTTCATATAATCTTGCATAATTTTTTTCACATGGGCAGGAAGCGGATGGCTTTTCATAATGGCCCCTTTTCCCTTAATATAGGCCAAGGTCACAATGGCGCTGAGAATCTCAGTTTCCGCGACTTTTGCTTCAATTTCCACAGTAAAGGACGAACGGCCGATTTTGGTTACATTCAAATACCAATCCACGTAATCTTCTAACTCAGCCGGGCGCTTGAATGTAACATTGAGATTTACGGTCGGAACTCCGTAATCGGTTTCGACGATCATTTCTTTGTAGCTGAATTTAACCACATCGGCGAAAAAATCCTCAACAATGTCATTTATCATTTCAACCAGACGCGGATAATAAGTAATCCCGGCGGCATCTGTCTGCCCGAAACGGATTTTACGTGTTACCTTAAAAGTGGCCATATCCCCTGTTCCTTTATTTTTCGGCTGTTATTTATGGCGGCTTGGCTTGGCTTTTTGCTGCCATTCCAATTGTTGTGCCCGTGCCTTTTCTTTTAAGCTATAGGCCTGTGCTTTACCAGAAAGATATTGTTTTTCCCAATCCCCATCCGCAAGTGGTACACCGTACCAGGCGGCCGCCTCACGTGTAAAATAAGGGTTCCAGAGATGCGGACGGCCAAGTGCCACAAGATCAGCCCGCCTTGTATGGATGATGGTATTAACCTGTGCCGGGTCGGTGATATTGCCTACAGCCATCGTGGCGACCCGCGGGACGTTACGTATGGCTTCTGCAAAGCCAAGCTGGAACATCCGCCCGTAAACCGGTTTCTGGTCAGGCACTGTTTGTCCGGCAGATACGTCAATCAGATTCACGCCCGCATCCTTAAAGGCATTGGCAATATAAAACGTATCTTCCTCTGTAATACCGCCCTCGACCCAGTCACAGGCCGAAATCCTTACCGACATCGGTTTATGGTCCGGCCATTCTTCCCGCATAGCTTTAAACACCTCAAGCGGGAAACGGCATCTGTTCTCTATCGATCCGCCATATTCGTCACTACGGATATTGGTCAGCGGCGATAAAAAAGACGCAAGCAAATATCCGTGCGCCGCATGCATTTCGATCATATCAAATCCTGCTCGGTCCGCCCGTATCGTTGCCTGCCGAAAATCAGCAATAATTTTATCCATATCGGCGCGGTCTATGGCTTTTGGGGTCTGGGAAATATCCTTGAAATAGGGCAGGGCGGATGCTGACTTAAGCGTCCAGTTTTTATCCTTATCCTTAATAGGGTGATCTGCATCTTGCCAGCCCAGCTGGGTCGATCCTTTACGTCCTGCATGGCCAAGCTGCATGCAAATTTTTGTGCTCGTGTTTTCATGAACAAAATCAACAATGCGTTTCCAGCCAACTTCGTGTCTGTCAGTCCAAAGCCCAGGGCATCCAAGCGTGATCCGCGCTTCCGGTGATGGGCAGGTCATTTCCACATACATCAGGCCCATACCGCCCTTTGCGCATCCGCTATAGTGATTGAAATGCCAGTCTGTAACATTGCCCTCTTCATCCGCTGAATATTGCGCCATGGGGGACATAACAACACGGTTTCGAAGTTCCATTTCACCCAGTTTGAATTTCGTGAACATAGGTGTCGGCCGGCTTTGCCGATAATCATACCCGCTTTCACGGTAATAGCGTTCGTAAAAGGCCGTATCAATTTTTTCGGCAAAGTTCGGGTCACGCAAGATCAGGTTATCATAGGTCACCGATTTAGACCGGCACATAACAACCGTGGCAAACTGCATCAGGTCCATATCCCAGGACCGGTCCATATGTTCAAACCAGGCCATGGAAACATCGGCATTATGCTGTAAAATCTGCACCGGTGTTTCACGCTCATTGACATAGGCTTTAAAGGCATCCTCTATGGACGTTTCCCCATGCTCGACCATCGCGTCCGAGAGGGCAATTGCGCATTCCATGGCAAGCTTGGTTCCGGACCCGATTGAAAAATGAGCTGATGCCTTTGCATCACCAAGAATAGCAATATTTTTGTGATACCAGTTTTTACAATAAATCCTTGGAAACTGGCGCCACATCGAACGGTTAATAATGAGCTTGTGACCTTCCAGTTCGTCTGCAAAAATTTTCTCCAGCTTATCGGCTGATCCCTGCTCATCAAATTCTTCAAACTGCCATTTCTGCCAGCAGTCATCTGACATTTCAAAAACCCAGGTCGATGTTCCTTCCTCATACTGATAGGTATGAGCACAAATGGGACCATGTTTTGTATCTTTAAAGAAATAGGTAAAGTCCTCAACCTTGCGGGTAGAACCCATCCAGGTAAATAGGTTCGACTTTGTTACAAGGCTCGGTTTAAAATAATCACTGTAATAGGTGCGAATGGCGGAGCCTATTCCGTCACTGGCAAGGATCATATCCGATGAGGCAAAGTCAGTTTCCAGATTTTCGACGTCAATCCGCTTACCGAATGTTAGCTTAACCCCCAGCTCATGACATCTATGTTGCAGAATTTTAAGCAGATTAAGCCGGGAACATCCGGCAAAGCCATTACCACCGCAACGGACTTCTTCACCTTTAAAACGGATGATAATATCATCCCAATAGGCAAATTCATCGCGGACCAGCGCGTAAGATTCAGGATCTCGGCTTAAAAATTCGTCTAACGTATCATCAGAAAAGACGACACCAAAGCCAAAGGTATCATCAGGCCTGTTTTGCTCAAAAACCTCAATATCCCAGTCAGGTTTCGCCTTTTTAGTCAGAAGTGCAAAATAAAGTCCACCCGGCCCACCACCAATTACAGATATTTTCATATTTTTGCCTCCTGCAGAATTAAAGCAGACTAGCCAAATTTATCTTACATGTAAACTACATTTGCGTGCTTGCAACTTTTCCCACTGCGGATATAGTGCTTGCAGGGAGAAAATTGTAAATGCCAAAATCAAACTATACAGAGCGACAAAAAGAATCGCTCAAACTCTGGATTGAGCTGCTTCGTTATTCCAACAAACTGGAACAGATTATTGACGATAAACTAAGGCAGAATTACAGCCAGAATATTTCTCGTTTTGATGTGCTTTCACAGCTGGCCAGAGAAAATAATGATGGTCTAACCATTGGCGAGTTGGCATCAAGGCTTATAGCGTCTAAAGGAAATATAACCGGGCTACTTGACCGTATGCAGAGTGACGGTCTGATCAAAAAAGAGGCCAAAGAGGATGATCGTAGAAGTTCGTTGGTCACACTGACAAAAAAAGGCAACAATCTATTTCAAAAAATGGCAGAAAATAATGCGCTTTGGGTCGAGGAAGCCTTAAATTCAATTGATCTTGACCATATGAAGGAATTTACCCATTTTCTTCATAATGCCAGAATGTCTCTTGATTAATCTTTCTTGACTAATCTTTCAGGTCCTTACGGAGCAGCTTACCAGTTGCCGACTTTGGCAGAGCATCAATAAATTCGATGGCCCGCGGATATTTATAGGGGGCTATATTGGATTTTACAAAATTCTGAATATCTGAAATCAGGCCATCATTCCTCTCATATCCTTCATTTAAAACCACAAAGGCTTTCACAATCATGCCTCGGTCCGGGTCTTTGGCACCAACGACAGCACATTCTTTAACCGCTTCATGGGCCATGACCGCCTGCTCTACCTCCGGCGCGGCAATATTATAGCCTGCAGAAATGATAATATCATCACCGCGGGCCACAAACCAGTAA